>JAYUBJ010000057.1:0-8669 GCA_043740915.1 Verrucomicrobiota bacterium | reverse complement strand
CATCGTGGCCATCCCGGCGGCGAAAATGACGGCGTGCTCCTCAGCGATGCCGACATCGTAATAACGCGAGGGCATGGCCTTTTCCAGGGCCTTGAGGCCAGTGCCGCTAGGCATGGCGGCGGTGATGCCGACCACGGAACTGTCTTTTTGGCAGAGCTTCACCATCGTCGCGCCGAAGACGTCCTGATAGGCGGGCGGCGTGCCGGGCTTGGGCGCGGGGCCGGAACCAGTGAGCACATCGTACGGGCCGGTGCCGTGAAATTTTTCCGGATGTTGGATCGCGGCTTCGTAGCCTTTGCCTTTCTTGGTGAGCAAATGCAGCACGACCGGCTGGTCGCAATTCTTGGCGAACTCCAGATAATTCGTCAGCAGTGGCAGATCGTGGCCGTCGATGGGGCCGAGATAACGCAGGCCCATTTCCTCGAAAATCAGGCTGCTGCCGAAACCACCACGTCCATCCGCCTCGATGCTCTCAGGGTTGTGGCGCAGGGTGACTTCCTTGACGACGCCTTTGAGCGCCTCCTCGACTTTGTGGCCGATCTTGGAGGTGATTTCGCCGCGGGGCATCCGGCGCATCAGGCTTTCGAAATCCTTTTGCAACCGGTTGTAGGAGGGATTCGTGATCAGCCGGTTGAGGTAGCTCGCGATGGCGCCGACGTTTTTGGCAATGCTCCATTCGTTGTCGTTGAGGACGCCGATGAATTTTTTCGTCGTGTGGGCAATGTTGTTGAGCGCCTCGAAGGAAATGCCGTTAGTGAGCGCGGCGTCGCCGAAGATCGCCACCACGTGCTCGTCGGTTCCGCGCTGGTCGCGCGCCGCCGCCATGCCGAGGGCGGCCGACAAGGCCGTGCCCGCGTGGCCCGCGCCGTAGCAGTCGTGCTCACTCTCGGTGCGAAGCGAGAATCCGTTCAGACCGTCGGTGGTGCGGATGGTGTGGAAGCGGTGCTTGCGTCCGGTGAGCAGTTTGTGGACGTAGCTCTGGTGGCTGACGTCCCAGACGAACTTGTCCTTGGGCGTCGAAAAAACGCTGTGCAAGGCGAGGGTCAACTCGACCACGCCGAGATTGGGGCCGAGATGGCCGCCGTTCTTGGAGAGTTTGTTGATCAGCTCATGGCGGATCTCCTCGGCCAGTTGCAGCAACTGGTCGGGCTTCAGTTTCTTGACGTGCGCGGGCTCGTCAACCATGTCGAGATATCGACTCATTGTTTTCAATAAAATGGGGCGTGCCCAGGGCGCGCCCGCAGTCTTCTACCTCAAACCAGCCCGGAAACAAAGGCAAAAATTGACGCACCGAGCGAGGGGTCGGTGCCCTGATCGAAGCCCGACGACAGCGAACCGCGGGTGCAACCTGTAGCCGCAACCTTCAGGTTGCGCGGGTGTGCGAATGGGCCAGGTGTGCATGAGTGCGTCCGGGGACGCAGCCTGAAGGCGTGCGGCTACTGGTGGCGGCCCTGCGGTATCGGGTTCAGGCGTCGAATCGTGCTTCAACAACAAGGCTGGATTTGGGGCCGCGCAAATGGCAACACAGTTCTTGACACTGCGTTCCCACATTGTGTTTATGAGGGTTCGTTTCTGAATAATGAGCCGGTGCCAACCGTCTCTCTCCGAGCCAACACCGTCGGTTATTTGTGTTACCTGATCGAATTGCCTGAAATGTCCGAGACCCTACGTCCATTTTCCAGAATGATGCGGGCGCAGCCTCGTGGACTGACCGGGGCGCTCCTGCTCGCGGTGGCGCTGTTGTGCGGCTGCACGGCGTCGCATTACCGGGGCTCGGCGGATCGCGAGGTTTATAAGATTCTCCGGGAGGGCGAGATCAAGCATCTCGGGAAGACCAACAATTTCAACATCGACACGCGTTACTCGAAGCGCGCGCCCGACTCGATCAAGAGCACGGAGATCATCCAGGAACGGTTGCTGGCGGAGCAGCGCAAGGTGGGGCTGGAGGAGGCGCTGAAAATCGCGGTCGAGAACAACCGCCAGTACCAATCACGCAAAGAATTGCTCTATCTCACGGCACTCTCGTTGACGACGGAACGCTATAATTTTGGCCCCAAATTTTTCGGCACCTCGACAGCCTCCGGCCTGCGGGACGTCAATGGCGACCGGTCGGGTGAGGTTTCGAGCCGGGCCGGGGTTGGTCAATTGCTCAAGAGCGGGGCGAGCGTGAGCCTGGCCATCGCCAACGACGTGCTCCACTATTACACCGGTGACCCGCGGCCCACCGCCACCACCACAATGTCGGTGAACCTGCTGCAACCGTTGCTGCGCGGAGCGGGCGTGGCGATCGTGGGGGAAAACTTGAAACAGTCGGAGCGGAACGCGATCTACGAGATTCGCGCCTACAGCCATTTTCAGAACACGTTCGCGGTGGATATTGTGACGGCCTATTATCGGCTGCTGCAGCAGAAGGACACCGTGCGGAACACCTATAATAATTACCGCAACCTGGTGCTGGCCCGGGAACGCGCCGAAGCCCTCTCGAAAGACCGCTTGCCGGCCTTTCAGGTTGATCAGGCGCGGCAGGACGAGTTGAGTTCGAAGAGCAGTTACATCTTTGCGGTCGAGAGCTACAAGACCTCGCTGGATGGCTTCAAGAACACGCTTGGTCTGCCGATCGGGGTGGAACTCGCCCTTGATGACGCGGCGCTGGAAGACTTGAGCAAAGTCGGTTTGTTGCCCGTCCAACTGACCGAAATAGACTGTTACGAAATCGCGGTGAAAAGCCGGCTGGACGTGCTCAACGAAATTGACCGCTTCGAGGACAGCAAACGCAAAATCAAAGTCGTGGCGGACACTTTGAAGGCGGACTTGAACATATTTGCCAACGCCTCGCTCGGGTCCGACGCGCCGACCGATTACACCAAGTTTGACCTGAAGAACTACCGGGCCGGCGCGGGGGTCCAGCTCAATCTGCCGCTCGACCGGTTGCGCGAGCGGAACAGTTACCGGACGGCACTGATCAACTTCGAGAGCCAGACCCGCTCGTTGTCGCTGACGCTCGATGGGGTGCGCGCGGCCGTGCGTCAGGGTTTGCGCACGTTGGAACAGGCGCGGCAGAACTACCAGATCCAGCAACGGGCGGTTGAACTGGCGGATCGGCGCGTGGAGATTGCGCCGCTGTTGCTGGCGGCCGGGCGGGCGATCATCCGGGACCAGTTGGAAGCCCAGACCGCGCAGTTTCTGGCGCACAACGCGCTGACGCAGGCGCTGGTGGATTATCATGTGGCGCGGCTGGGGCTGTTGATCAACATCGGCAAACTGGAAACGGGCGAAGCGCACTTCTGGACGCGGGACCAGCCCATAGCCAAGCGGGGCGACGCTCCGGCGGCGCCCAAGGAGGACGAAGTGATTCCGCCCGAAAAACTATTTGGAAAATAATGTTGAACTGGAAATCAATTGGAACGGGTGTGTGGTCGTGGGCGAAACGAAAACCGCGCCGCGCCACGGTGGTGGGTCTGGTATTGCTGCTCGTCACGTACGGGATCGTGCGGAGTTTCACCAGGAGCGGTGCGACGCAGATCACTTATCACCCGGTCAAACGGAGCGACTTTTTGATTTCCATCGTCGAGGGCGGCACGGTCAAGGCGGTGCATGAAGTGACCGTGCGTTCGGAGTTGGAGGGCACGGCGCGCATCCTGAGCATCGTGGCGGAGGGCACTTACGCCAAGAAAGGGGATTTGCTCGTGGAACTGGATTCCGCCGACCTGCGCGAACGGCTCAACGCGCAGGAGGTGGTGCGCCAGAACAGCCAGTTCGCGTTCGTCCAAGCGAAGGAAAGTTTGTCCATCCAGAAGAGCCTGATCGAAAGCAACGTCAAGGACGCGGAGCTGGTGCTGGAGTTCGCCGGGTCGGATCTGGAGAAATACAAGGAGGGCGACTGGCCGCAGCAGAAGCGGCTGGTGGAAACGAAAATCACCGTGGCCCAGGAGGAGTTGCAGCGCGCCCGCGACCGCAACAATTATACCATCTTGCTGGAGAAAAAGGGGTATGCGACGAAGACGGAGTTGGAAGCCGACAGTCTCGCTGCCAAGCTGAAGGAGATTGCCGTGTCGCAGTCCACCGAAGAGCTGTACCTGCTCACGAAATATGACTATCCCAAGGCCATCCGCAAGATGGAATCGAGGGTTGACCAGGCCCGGGTGGAACTCCAACGCCTCAAGCAGCGGTCCGCAGCGGCGATCGCTTCGTACGAGGAGGACTTGAACACGAAACAGAAGACCCTCGATTTGCAGCAGACGCGCCTGCAACAAATGAAGGAGCAGTTGAACCTGACCAAGATTTTCGCACCCCAGGACGGGTTGGTGATCTACGCGTCAAGCAGCAGCCCGGGCAGCGGCATTTTGATCGAGGAAGGCGCGACGGTGCGCCAGAAGCAGGACCTCATCAAGCTGCCCGACATTTCGCAGATGCTGGTGGAAATCCGCGTGCATGAATCGCACGTCCAGAAGATCAAGCCGGGCCTGAGCGCCTACGTCACGATCGATTCGATCCCCGACAAGCAGTTCAAAGGCACGGTGCGCAAAGTCGGCGTGCTGCCCGACTCGACCAGCCGTTATTACAATCCGAACTTGAAAGTGTATGCCACGGAAGTGTTGATCGAGGATGAGCTGCCCCCCGATCTCAAGCCGGGCATTTCCGGACGCGCCGAAATCATCATCACGAACCTGGTCAACGTGCTCACCGTGCCGATCCAGGCGGTGACCACGGTCAAGGGCCAGCAAGTGGTTTTCGTGGAAAAAGGCTCCGGCCACGTCGCGGTGCCGGTCGAGGCGGGCATGTACAACGACCGGCTGATCGAAATCAAGAGCGGGTTGAAGGAAGGGCAGCGCGTGCTGCTGTCGCCGCAATCGGCGAGCGACAACATTGATCTCTCCGGCTCGATCGTTTCCAACGAGGAGAAAAAGAACGAGGCCACCAATGCCGCCGCCGAGGCGGGCGGCAAGACGAATGGCGACACGACCCCGACCGTGACGGAGAAGAAGCCGGCCCCCGTTTCCTCGACCAACAATTCGGATCGCAAAAAGTCGAATGAGTAGCGAGGCGATCATCCGGATTGAGAAGCTGGAAAAGACTTATCAACTCGGCGAAATCGAAGTCCGGGCCTTGCGCGGCGTGGATTTGGAAATCGCGGCGGGTGCCTACGTTGCGATCATGGGGCCGTCCGGTTCCGGCAAGTCCACCATGCTGAACATCCTCGGATGTCTGGATCGTCCGACCTCGGGCCACTATTATTTGGGCGGCGAGGATGTTTCCCAGATGACCGACGACCAGCTTTCCGCGGTGCGCGGCAAGAGTCTCGGGTTCGTCTTTCAATCCTACAACCTCATCGACCAGTTGACCGTGGTGGAGAACATCCATGTCCCGCTGTTTTATCAGGGCAAGGAGTTGCAGCATTGTCTGCCGCACTGCGAAAAACTCGCCCGCCTGGTTGGTTTGGGCGACCGTCTGGATCACCGCCCCAAGCAACTCTCCGGCGGCCAGCAGCAACGCGTGGCCATCGCCCGCTCGCTGGTCAACGACCCGTTGATGATCCTGGCCGACGAGCCGACGGGCAATCTCGATTCCAAAACCGGCCTCGAAGTCCTGAAACTCCTGGACGAACTCAATGCCAGCGGCAAGACCATCGTGCTGGTGACGCATGGCGAGGAAGTCGCGGAGCGCGCCCACCGGGTCCTGCACATGCTCGACGGCGTGATCGACCGGGAAATTAAGAACAAATGATTTCCTAGCGTGCTTGCTTATCCCGTCATCCGCACCGTGCAGTTGGGCATCAAAAGTTTGTTGCTCCACAAAATGCGTTCCATGCTGACGATGTTGGGGATTATTTTTGGCGTGTGTTCGGTCATCGCCATGCTGGCCATCGGCGAAGGTCTTTCGTACGAGGCCCAGCAAACCATCAAAAGGCTGGGCAGCAGCAATATCATCATTCGTAGCATCAAACCGCCCGAGGACAACAAAGCCTCCAGCGGCGGCCGCAGCTTCGCCGTGGAATACGGCCTGACCTACAAGGACGCCGCCCGCATCCAGTCCACGTTGCAAGGGGTCAAACGGGTGCTGCCCATGCGCATCATCCGGGACAACGTGCGCTTCAATCAAAACAATGTCCCCTGCCAGATCATCGGCACGCATCCGATTTATCCGGAAATTGTCGGCCTCGATATTGTGCGCGGACATTTTCCCAGCGACACGGACGAGACGCACATGAACAACGTTTGCGCATTGACCGTGGGTTTGGCGGAGCGGCTTTTTCCTTATCAGGATCCGCTGGTGGAAGAGGTGCGGGTCGGCGCGGATTATTACCGCGTGGTGGGCCTCGTCCGGGAAAAGGGCTCGGAGCAACGCCGTCCGCAATCGGGTGGCACGACGACCGGCCAGTCGTTGGACAGCAATATTTACATTCCGCTCGCCACGGCCAAGAGCCGTTTTGGCGAGACCATTTTCCGGCGGTCGGCGGGAAGTTTCGAGGCCGAACGCGTGCAGTTGCACCAAATCACCGTGCAGATGGAGGACGACAATCAGGTGGAATCCGCCGACCTGCAAATCAAAGCGATGCTGAACAAGTTCCACGAAAAAGTGGATTACGAATTGATCGTGCCATTGGAACTCCTGCGCGCGAATGAACGGACCAAGCGCCTGTTTAACGCGGTGCTAGGGGCCATCGCTGCCATCTCGCTGCTCGTCGGCGGCATCGGCATCATGAACATCATGCTCGCCACCGTCACCGAGCGCACCCGCGAAATCGGCATCCGCCGCGCGCTCGGCGCGACAAAGAAGGACATCATCACGCAGTTTCTCGTCGAGACCATCGTGCTCTCGGTCGGGGGTGGCTTGATCGGCGTGGTGCTGGGGATTGTCGCGCCGCTGGTGGTTTCGCATCTCACCGACATGAAGACCATCATCACGCCGTGGTCAGTGGTGATCGCCTTTGGCATTTCCGGTGCGGTGGGAATTATTTTCGGCCTTTACCCGGCCTCGCGCGCCGCCGAGTTGAGTCCCATCGAAGCGCTGCGGCATATGTAGGCGCTTGAAGAAGTAGGTGACGACGTGAGGAGTCTCTAACTTATTCTTACGGAACCGAAGAGATTAGAGACTCGTCACCTCGTCTCCTACAAAGCAAGTGGATTTCTGACAGGCTTCAGGCGGCGGTTGACAACCTGGCTGCTGCGCGGCAGGGTAATTCAACTCCTAACTCGTTTTCACATTATGAAATTGCTCCTCGTTACCGCAGTTCTCCTGGGTGTGCTGGCGCACGGCGCGCACGCTGCCGGCATTGTTGACATCAAGCAGAAGGCCCGCGACGTCACCAAACAGCCGGCTCCGGCCCCGACGCCCGCGGTCAGATCGGCGACCCAACCCGCCAGCAATGCCTCGCCGCTACCCGAGGCGCAGCAGCAAAACATCAACCGCTTGCAGGCGGATTTTGCCGCCTTGGTGACCAAGACGCAGGTCACGTCCGGCCTGCCGCAGCAATTTCAAAAGGATTTGATCGGCGCGGTGCAGGGTCCCGCGAAACCCGGCCGGGAATCCATCAGCCGGCTGGCGGATGATCTGACGGCCGCCCTTTCCGAACGGAATTTATCCGCGGCGCAGCAAGCGCGAATGGCGAAGGATGTGCATGTGGTGCTGAACAGCGCATACTCGACCATTGAGGCACAAGTCAGCGGGAACGAAATGCTGGCGATCTTGAAAGCCATCGGCGTTGGTCAGGCGGAAGTGCAGACCGTGGCCAATGACCTGAAGGCCATCGCCGCCGAGTTGCAGCGGAACGCACCCAAGGCGGCGAAGTAGGAACGCGGTTTGCGTGACGGTTATTTGGAGTCCAACTCCTTTTGTAGTCGTTGGGCTTCTTTGTTGGATCTATTGAACCACGAGCGGTAATCGACGGCTTCTCGTCTGGCTTCCATGGCTACTTCGCCAGTGAGATACACCTGAACGCCCAGAATCGCGAAAACCATAATCAGGGTCACGCTGACCACCAGCATGCATTGCCAAAAAAAACAGTGGACCCGAAACTTGTTTTCCTCTGGCAAGGAATCAAATTTCGCCTTCGCCGCCGCGTAGATCGCCTTAACATCTTGAATGGTTTGGTAAGCCATGATGGGTTTGGGTTAGGCCCCAAGGTGAGTATCCATGCGCACATTTTACCACGCCGCGCAGATTCCTCAAGGTGGCAGTCACCCCAACAATGACGGGACGGCGGAAATAGCCGCGAAAAAGCACAAGAGTCACAAAATCAAGAAGTTCAAAATGGGAAAACCGGGCATGAGCATTCCCATGGCCGTCAGGACAAAGCCGAGTTGGCTTTGACCAATATACCTAAGCCGGGATGGAGCGGGGTGGTCTCTCGCAAAGTCCACCAAGCACACAACGCGGCGGAGCCGCAACCACCGGGACATGGAGTGCGGTGACTTGTCACCGCTTTCGGCAGGCGACTTGTCGCCGTCGAACCAACCCACGCGTGGACAGACTCCGAGCCCCTGCTCCGAGTCGGGGCTCTGCTTGGCCGACCAGTCGGCCAAGCGGCGAAAGCGGTGACGAGTCACCGCACTCCACGATCCTAGCGGCGCGTAAAGCCATTTACGAATAGCAGTGCAAACAGGAACGAATCATTTCTGCCAAGAAGCGGATCATTAAATGTTGCAGCAGTCCAGTTGATCTCAAAGCAA
>JAYUBJ010000056.1:0-2626 GCA_043740915.1 Verrucomicrobiota bacterium | reverse complement strand
CGCACACACTCAACAGCGCCACGATGACGCCGATCTCGTCGATCCCTCTCAGCCGCTGCCAAACCGAACCGCGTTCGCTCTGCGTGGGGTGGCGCATGTTGCCAGGGAGTGGATCGACGTGTCCGCTGGCAACTATTTTCGCCAGGGCTGCGTGCCGGTGGCGTCGCCCCAACTGGGGATCGGCGCCTGCAAGCCGTTTTCGATCCACAAAAACTGCCCGTTGACGGCGGCCGATTCGTCGCTCAACAACCGGAGCACGAGGTCAGCGGCTTTCTGGGGATCGTCGCCGCCGGTCTTTTCCACCCAGCGAACCCACTCGCGATACGCCTCCGCTTCCGGCCCCATCTTTTCGGCTTCGGCGCGGATCGTAGCCCATATTTCCGTCTTCACATCGCCCGGGTGAAGCACATTCGCGGTCACGCCGGTCCCGGCCAGTTCGGCGGCGAGATGGCGGGTGAAGTGATTGAGCGCCACCTTGCTCGTGGCGTACGCGCTGTTGAGCGGTCCCGGTGGATGCAACGCGGCGGCGGAAGTGAAATTGATGATCCGGCCCCAATGATTTTGAATCATGCCGCCGACAAAAGCGCGGCAGGTAAAATAGGAGCCCAACAAATTTGTCGCGATCGTGTCCGCCCAGCGTTGCGGGTCGCTGTCTTGGATCAGCTGGATGGGGCCGAAAACTCCCGCGGCGTTCACCAGAATGGAAGCCGCCCCAAATTGCTGCTCCACCGCCTCCTTCAATTTTTGGACGTCCTCGGGCCGGCTGATGTCGGCGGGGATCGCCTGCGCCACGCCGGCGGTCTGCAGGATCGCCTGCCCGGTCTCGCGCAATTGCTCCCGGTTGCGGGCCACCAGCACGACCGTGGCTCCTTCCGCAGCCAACAGGAGCGCCACCTGCCGGCCCAGGCCCCGGCCCGCGCCGGTGACCACGGCGACTTTTCCTTTCAAGGTATCGTTCATTTTGTTTTTGATTTCGACTTACGTGGTGGCTGGCCGGCGTTCGTCTCCAGATGAAAAATCTCGTGCAACGGGCCGGCATCCACTTTGCCATCCGCCCGAAATTGCATGAGCGGTTCCATGCACTTGGCCCATTCATCGTGGATTTTCGATCTCCACAATTTATCCCAACCCTTTTTATCGTAAATCTCGGAGTAGAGGAAGAGCTGTAAATCGTCCCGGAAAGTGGTGATTTGCGCGATGCCACTTTTCTCAATCTCCCGCGCGAGCTCGGGCCAGATGTGGTCGTGGTACTGCTTGTACTTGGCGAATGAACCCGGCTTCAATCGCAACGTAAAGGCGCGACGAACCACCCGGGATATTTTTGGAGTTTTGGCGGTTTTCAATTCAGTCCTTTCGTTGATTCCTCAACGGAGCACAACACCCTTCTTTCCCGGGGGCAGATCGAGGAGATAGATTTGGTTCACGGTCTTGAAATGCGCATGGTCGGTGAATTCCCAGACGAGGCGCTTGTCGCGGGTCACTTCGAAGGCCTGCGGTTGTTTGCCCATGAAATCGCCCGGGAGATAATTGCAGACAAGGGTGTTCCCATTCGGCAACCGCTGGCACCCGGCGGGCAGCCGCAACGGATTCCCCGGCACCTCGTTCACGCCGATTTCCCAGATAATTTTCAGGTCGGCATCCATTTCGATCACCTTCCCGTTGGTGCCGAGGGTCACGAGCAGATGTCCGTCCGGCAGCTTGATCGCCGCGTGCGGGAATCCATCCACTGGAATCTCGCGGAGCAGCGCGCCGGCGGGCGAGAGTTCCACGATTTTTTTCTCATCCATCAGGCAGGTCCAGTAATGGCCATCGGCCGTCTTGCGGGTGCCGCGAAACTGGTGGCTCATGCTTTTGGCCTGCGAGGCCACCTTGATTTCTTTCGCCACCTGGCCATCGCGTCCGGCCTCAATCAGCCGGCTCATCCCGCATTCCGCCACGAGCACCCGGCCATCGGGCAACGGCTGGCACGAATGGCACATGGCCTGTTCAGGGGCTTTGTATTCCCAAACCACCAGTTTTTCACGGGTGACCTCCTTCGCGCCGTGCACATAACAAAACAGCACGTTTCCATTCGGCAACATCCAGCAGTCCTGCGGCGTCTGCGCGGGAAACTCCCATTCGATCGAGCCATCTGTCGCGATGATGGCGACTTTGTTGCCCTGGTAATCGCAGCAGAGAAAGCGATGATGCGTGGGCGATTCAGCCTGCGCCTTGCGGTGGAAGCCCAGCACCGCCAAGCCAAGCACGGAAACAGATCGCCACGTAAAGTCGCGGCGGGAGAGGAGGGATGATGGATTCATAGTTGAGTGATGATGAGGGTTTGCTTGCTGCTGTTTAGCACCACGCGGAACCTGGGGACAAGACTTCTTTTGGTGCTGGGCCGCAGTCATTGCTTCCCAGTTCCATTCGTCAACTTCGCAAATTTGGAGTTGGCATGTTGCAACACCTGTTCAAAGTTAAATTGCCACCGGAGACTCGGTCCTCCTCAACAAACGTTCAGCGCACCGCATATTCATCCACCAATGTGGCGAAGGCGGAGTTTTTTAAAGCGGCGTCTTCGTTGCCACCTTCCTTCGACAGATAATCCTTTAGTGCCTGCACAAAAACCTTGCGAGAGCTGTCGAGC
>JAYUBJ010000055.1:0-2631 GCA_043740915.1 Verrucomicrobiota bacterium | reverse complement strand
CGGCGGAAGTGACCATCAATTCGAAAAGATGCTTCACGTCCCAACCGCTTTCGATGAACTCCACGGCCAGCCAGTCGAGCAGGGCCTGGTTCACCGGCGTTTCACCCATCGTGCCGAAGTCCTCGGCGGTCTTCACCAACCCCACCCCAAACACTTCCGCCCAGAAGCGGTTCACAGTGACGCGCGCAGTGAGCGGATTTTCCGGGGACACGATCCACTGCGCCAAACCCAACCGGTTCGGCGGAGCTTTCTCCGGCAGCTTGTTCAGAAAGGCGGGTGTGGCCGCCTTGACTTTTTCCTTGGGCTTGTCATACGCGCCGCGAAACAAAATATCCGCCATCGCCATCGAGTCGCTCTTCTCCTGTTGGATGTGCGTGAACGCGCTGCGCAACCGGATGACTTCCTTTTCTTTCTCCAAAGCGGCCAGCGCCTTGTGGGCCTCACCAAACGGGGGATGCCGCGTCGTTAGAAAATAGTCGAACACGTCCTGTCGCGATTCCTTTCCCCATTGGGCGAGTGATGTGTCAAGCAAGGAACGCACCAGGGTCAGGTGCGCCACTGTGGTGATCTCCGCCGCCGTTAGCACGCGTGAGTAAACCCGCACGTCCTGTACCGCGCCGCCGTCCAGGTGCTCGCCCTCGCTGCGTTGCAGCAGCTTGAACGGGATGGGAGTGCGGATGCTGCCGGTGATGCCTTTGGCGTTCTCAATCTCATTCTCCACGGCCACGCCGTCCACGAAAAGCTTCGCACCCTCCGCTTTGCCGGAGCCGTCGTAAGTCAGGAGGACATGCTGCCACTGACCCTTTTTCGCAAGGCGTTTGGTGGTGCGGACTTTGAGGGCGTTGTCCGGCCACTTGCTGACAATGTGGCTGGCAAACTGGCCCTGCTGGATCCAGAGATCCCAGCCGCGATAATCATTTTTCTCATCCATGCGCGACAGGATGGCGGCGTTCCCATTGTAATCCTTCGGTACGAAAACCCATACGCCACACGAGAAGCCCTGGCCCGTGTCGAAATCACCAGTGTCTGGAAATTCGACAGTCGCGCCCTTGTCGAATTGGAGCACCGGCCCGAGTTTGCCCTCAGACTTCACGGTCACGTTTCCGATGGTTGTGAATTTTTTCTCTGCGCCACCGATCAGCGCCGTAATCTCGTTGGTCTTGCCCTCAGTCAGCGCCATGTGCGCGGTCAGGCCGTTGATGGAAAGTTCGCGCTCCACCTCGCCCGCTTTCAACCCGCCCACCCACTGCACGAACGCCGGTTCAGCTTCGGTGCGCCGTTGCTCGACAGTTTTCTTGGCCATATCGATTTCACCAGGCAAGGCTTTGAAACGGCGACGGTCGGCCTCGCTGGTCATGACGATGATGCTGGGCTGGGAATCCTTTACGTTCCCGTCGAGGCCAGGTTGCATCGTGTTTCGGAAGAACGCCGCCATGGAATAGAAATCGCGCGTGGTGATTGGGTCGAACTTGTGGTCATGGCAGGCCGCGCAATTGGCCGTGAGGCCGAGCCAGACCCACGAAGTCGTGGTCACGCGGTCGTTGGCGTAGTTGGCGAGGTTTTCATCCACAATGGTTCCACCCTCGTTGGTGGTCATGTTGCAGCGATGAAAACCGGTGGCCACGAGTTGATCGTCGTCCGGATTCTCCAGCAAATCTCCCGCGAGCTGTTCGATGGTGAAGCGGTCGAAATGCATGTTCTGGTTAAATGCGCGAATGACCCAGTCGCGATACGGCCACATCTCCCGATAATTATCGAAGTGCAGTCCGTGCGTGTCAGCATAGCGGGCGGCATCGAGCCAGTAACGCGCGCGCTGTTCGCCCCAAGCGGGCGAGCCCATCAGCTTGAGCATAAACTTTTCGTAATAGTCCGGCGCCTTATCTTTCACAAAGGCCTCGACGTCCCCTGGGGCTGGCGGCAACCCAGTGAGATCGAGCGACAGCCGGCGGGCGAGCGTGCGCCGGTCGGCTTCCAGCGCGGGCTTGAGACCTTTCCCTTCCAGACGCGCAAGAATGAAGGCGTCAATTGGATTGCGGACCCACGCCTCTTTCTTTAGCCGGGGCGTGGGCGGACGATCCGGTTTGATGAACGCCCAATGTCCCTGCCATGGCGCTCCGCCGGCGATCCACCTCTTCAAGATTTCTTTTTGCTCCGGCTTCAAAACTTTGTGCGACTCCGGCGGGGGCATGACCTCGTCCGGTGACCTGGCCACGACGCGACGCCACAGTTCGCTTTTCTCCGGTTTGCCGGGCACGACGGCGGGTTCGTGTTTGGGCCGGGCCTCGAAGAGACCTTCCTTGGTGTCGAGCCGGAACTTGCCCTTGCGCGAATTGGCATCCGGCCCATGACAGGCGAAACAGTTGTCCGACAAGATGGGTCGGACATCGCGGTTGAACTGGATCGCCGGGACGGCGGCAGACACCCGTGGGGTTGAAGCCACCGCCATTAGGAGCAAGAAGATTGTGATCGCGCGGAAGCGATGCGGGCGGATTGGTTGCCGGCCCGGTGCCCTCACCGGGCGTCCGGCCCTCATCCGGAACTGGGCCCGGTCCATGGGATGAATTGAAACGAGCATCGTAGTGATTGAGTTTTCGATCAAAAGTGTCCGTGGTTCCAGACTCCGGAACCACG
>JAYUBJ010000054.1:0-8696 GCA_043740915.1 Verrucomicrobiota bacterium | reverse complement strand
TGGATCGGCCGTACGTGGGCGTGTGGGACAAACGGAAGGTCATCCGCCAGTTGCTCGAGGAGAATGATCTGGCCCCCGCCCAGACCATTTTCATCGGCGACATGCAGCATGACATCGAGACGGCACGGCACGGCGGGATTGGTGCGGTGGCGGTGCTGACTGGTTTCAACAAGCTCGAACAATTGCGCGCGGCGGAGCCGGACCTGATCGTGGAGCACCTGGGGGAATTGCGCGAGAGACTCGAACAAAACGGACTCCACCTGAACGCGGAACGCGGAATGCGCAATGCGGAAACGCTGCCGGTGTCCACGGTAGGCGGGTTGATTTTCGATGACCACGGGCGCGTGCTGATGATTCGCACGCAGAAATGGTCGAACCTGTGGGGCATTCCCGGCGGCAAGATCAAGTTCGGCGAAAGCTCCGCGGACGCGTTGCGCCGCGAGTTGAAGGAGGAGACGAACCTCGAGATCACGGACATCCGTTTCGTGTTGGTGCAGGATTGCATAGGGTCGAAGGAATTTTATCGCGACGCGCATTTCATCCTATTGAACTACACATGCCGGGCGACCGGGAACTCACCGGCGGTGACGCTGAACCACGAAGCGCAGGAGTCGTGCTGGGTGACGGTGGGGGAGGCGACACGGATGGCGTTGAACCAGCCGACGCGCATCCTGCTTGAAAAAGTTATGAGTAATGAATTATGAGGTATTGATTGGACGGTATGAATTTTGAGGTATGAATTATGAGGTATGAGATATGAATTGTGAGACCGAGGCGTGCTGCTGGTTGAAGTTTTGTTTCTTCCTTCAGACCTCATGATTCATACCTCATGACTTCCCCCCTATGTCCACCATCACCCTCTGCGATTTAGAAGTCTGGTATCACGTCGGTGTGCCGGATGCCGAGCGCGCCCAACCGCAGCGACTGTTGCTCACGGTCGAGCTAGCGCACGATTTCACGGCGGCGGCGGCGACGGATGATTTGACGAAGACGATTGATTATTACGCGGTGTCGCAACGGTTGCTGCATTATGGCGAAGGTCGGAGCTGGAAATTGATCGAGAAACTCGCGGCAGACCTTGCGGAGACGTTGCTCACGGAATTTCAACCCGCCAGTGTTTCCGTGGAGGTCAAGAAGTTCATCATCCCGGAAGCGCGGCATGTGGCGGTGCGGCTGGCGCGCCGCCGTTGACAGCCGACCGGAAGCGAGCTATTTCGCGGTCGGTTTGACGCCGTAAACCGCGATGATTTGCGGAACAATTTCCGTGGGTTTCTTCCCGGTGCTGTTCGCCAGGGCCGCTGCCAGGCCGGAGATGTAGGCGGTGGAAGCCGAGGTGCCGGTGACGAAATAGGCTTTCCCGTTGAAATAAACGATGGTGCTCGACGGGCCGACGGCATCGACGAACGAGCCGTAGTTAGCATAGCTGGCGATGTTTCCCTGTCGGTCACCCGCTGTAACCGCGAGCACTTCCGTGTATGCCGCCGGATACGTGGGGGCGTCGGTGGACACGTTGCCGGCGGCGGCCACGAACAACACCCCCTGATCGTAGCCTTGCTTGATGATATTATGGAGGAACTGGCTGTCGCCCGGGCTGCCCAGGCTCAGGTTGATGATCTGCGCGCCACCATTGATCGCCTCGTAGATGCCTTTGGCCACGTCGTACGTGCTCGTGGTGGCAGCGTTGCCGTACACGTCCACCGGCAGGATTCGCACCGGCGTGCCGTCGGTGGGCGACGGTAATTGCGCCAACCCGCGCAGGATGGTTTCGAGCATCGAAGTGCCGTGCGTCGGCAAGGTGTCGGAAGGCGAGGCCTCGCCGGCGACGGAGAGGGCCGGGAGGAGGAAATCCTTGAAGCCGGAGGCAGCCGGTTGGACGGAGGTATCGATCAAACCGATGATGCCGCTGCCGTCACTGACGGATCCAGGCTTCAGCGAGAATGAGGGAGCGGAACTGAACGCCAGATTTTGGGGCAGAATTGGGGGATCCACCGGGTAGTTGTAACCGACCATCGTCAAATCGCCATTATTGCTCAACGAATCACGCGCGGCCTGGGCGGCTGCCTCGTTTTGGAATTGGAGACGGTAAGTGTTCAATCCATCGATGCGTCCGGTGATTTTGGCACCCAGCCGCTTCGCCAAGTCTTCAATGCTCTCACCGGCACCTGGCTTCAGGGTCACGATCAGCTCGTTGGGGATGGCCTTGGCTGATCTGAACTTGTTTTTTCCCCGCACCAATTGCGTCGCGTCGCTCAGCGACGTGCGGAAGACAAACAGCTTGGCTGGCGCGTTGGTTTGCGGCAGCAGGGCGTAGTTCAGACTGCCGAGCAATCGATGCAAGGCCTCACCGGGCGGCAGGTTTAGAAACTGGGCCGTGGTGGAATGTTTGGCGTTGGGTTCGACATAGATTTGCCAGCCCGTGGCCGTGGCGATTTGCTGCAGGAGGGTCGGAAGTTCCCAGTCCTTGATCTGCGCATCCACGCGGTCCTTTTCCACGTGCCAGTTCAGCGCGTCCGCCGCGGGTAGTCCCAAGGCCGCGGCGAAAAGCACCAGGAAAACCAGCACCCGCAACTTCCACGGGCGGGCGGGCGGGCGGGTTTGAGGCATGCACGGCGACATATACCCCGGAAGAAACCCCGAGGCGACCAAAACGTTGCGGAATATTGCGTGCGTGGAAAGGACGACGGATGGCTGGGGCAGACGTGTCGCAGCGCCGGCAATCGGGTGTGAATCCTTCCCGCGCGCCCGGGTTTTTAGCCCGACGGAAAGAGCGTCAGAGTTTCAGCTTGCGATAACCCCTCTTAAATTGCTACAAATACGCATACATATGGCAGCCATTGGCCGATTCCAGAAGGGTGACGAGATTTTTTGCGCGAAAGTCGTGGACGGGGAATTGTTTCGTCTGCAGGGCGATGTCTTCGGTTCTCCGTCCTACGAAAAGAAACCCGTTTCACAAAAAGGGGTCAAAACTTTGACGCCGGTGGTGCCCTCCAAAATCATCGCGGTGGGCCTGAACTACGCCGACCACGCCCGTGAATCGGGCAAGCCGCTGCCCAAAGAACCCCTGTTCTGGATCAAGGCCACGACCTCGCTGATCCCGGACGGCGCGAAGATCGAAATTCCCTTCGCCAACCACCGGACTGATTTTGAAGCCGAGTTGGTGATTGTGATCGGCCGACGCGTGCGCAACGTGACGCCCGCGGCGGCCGCGCGCTACATCTTTGGCTACACCGCCGCGCAGGACATCAGTGATCGGACCATCCAGAATTCCGAAAGCCAATGGGCGCGGTGCAAGTCTTTCGACACCTTCACGCCGTTGGGGCCGTACGTGGAAACGAAGATTGACCCGCATGATCTGACCATCCAGATGTTCCAAAACGGGCAGCTCCGTCAAAATTCCAACACGAGCCAGCTCATTTTTAACTGTTATCATCTGGTCAGTTTCATCTCCACCAACATGACCTTGTTGCCGGGGGACATCATCCTCACCGGCACCCCCAGTGGCGTCGGGCCCATCGAGTCCGGCGACCGCCTGGAGGTTCGTATCCAGGGGCTCACGCCGCTGGTCAACACGGTCAAGTGAACGGCTGGCCGGCGTCAACGAGCGCCGGCCGGATTTCAACCCGCGCCCGTCCGCTCCACACCGCGCGTCAATCGTAAATCGCAACCCGTCAATTCACATGCGCTGGACCCAAACCCTCATTCCCACCCTCAAAGAAACCCCCGCCGAGGCGGAAATCACTTCGCACCAGCTCCTCCTGCGCGCGGGCCTGATCCGCAAGCTGGCCGGCGGTCTCTATACTTTCCTGCCGCTCGGTTTGCGCGCGCTCCGCAAGGTGGAACAGATCGTCCGCGAGGAAATGGACCGCGCCGGCGCGCTGGAGGTGCTGATGCCCGCCCTCCAACCGACCGATATCTGGAAACGAAGCGGGCGATACGAGACGGCGGCGGAAGTGCTCTTCCGAGTCCGCGACCGTTCCAAAAAAGAGTGGCTGCTTGGCCCCACCCACGAGGAGGTCATCACGACACTCGCGGCCGGCGAAATCAGCAGCTACCGGCAATTACCCAAAAACTTTTACCAGATTCAAACCAAGTTCCGGGATGAAATCCGTCCGCGCTTCGGCCTCATGCGGGCCAAGGAATTCATCATGAAGGACGCCTACAGCTTTGACGTAAGCGACGAGACGGCGCTGGTGAGCTACCGCAAAATGTACGATGCCTACCAGCGCATTTTCGACCGTTGCGGCCTGAAGAATTTTCCCGTCGAGGCCGACACGGGGGTCATCGGCGGCAATTATTCGCACGAGTTCATGGTTCCGGCAACGACCGGCGAGGACGAGGTCGTCTATTGTGATGCCTGCAAATACGCGGCGAACATCGAGAAAGCCACCAGCGGCATCCCCAAAACCGCCGCCCGTGAAATTGGGGCGGCATCGGAAAAATTCCCTACGCCAGGAGTCGTCACCATCGAGGCGTTGAGCAAAGCGCCTTACAGCGTGCCCGCCAACCGTCAGATCAAGACGCTCGTGTTCATTGCCGACAGCAAGCCGCTGCTCGTGCTGGTGCGCGGCGATGATCAGTTGAATGCAAACAAGTTGATGGCCCGAACCAGAGCGGTGCAGGTACGCCCTGCCACGGCTGAGGAAATCTTTTCGTTGCTGAGCGCGAACCCTGGTTCGCTCGGTGCCGTCACCGTAGTTCCTCTGATGGCAGCCTCTGGAGAAATCCAAGTCCTCGCCGACGAACGCCTGCGCGGCGCGAACGACATGACGACCGGCGCGAATGAAGACGGTTTCCACTTTCGCAACGTCTCCATCGAACGCGACATCCAGGTGACGCAGTGGTGCGATCTGCGTATCGTCAACGCTGGCGAGCCGTGCGCCAAGTGCGCCCAGCCGTTGAAGATTCAACGCGCCATCGAGGTGGGCCATGTGTTCAAGCTCGGCACCAAGTACAGCGAGAAGCTCGACTCGACCTTTCTCGCCGAGGACGGCTCGCGTCGCCCGTGTTTCATGGGCTGCTACGGCATTGGGGTGACGCGCACGCTGCAAGCCGTCATTGAGCAATGCAACGACAAGGATGGAATCCTCTGGCCGCTCGCCGTCGCGCCGTACTCGGTTTGCATCACGCCGTTGAGCGTCGCGCCCGGAAGTCCGGTGATGGTTCTCGCGGAAAAAATTTACGCCGAGTTGACGGCGCGAGGCGTGGAAGTGATTTTCGACGACCGCGATGAGCGGCCCGGAGTGAAGTTCAAGGACTCCGAACTCATTGGCATCCCGATCCGCATTGGCATCGGCGAAAGGTCGCTGGCTAAGGGTGAAGTGGAAATCAAACGGCGTGGCGGCGAACTCCTGTTGGTGAAAATGGAAGATGCGGTGGGCAAGGTGATGGAGTTGGTGAAGGTTTAGCGAAATCGAGTTTATGAGTTTGGATATGAATGACGCATACCAAGCGCACGCCTTCTTTGCCCTTGAATTCGATCGTGAGGAGTGCGGGCGTTTGGTGGATTTCTCATCCTCTTTTCCTAAGTTCACTGACAAATGGTATTCTGAGTTGGCGATCGCATCCAAGAAACAGGGATGGTTTGTTCCTCCCTCCGGCGCAAAGGACAAAATGGATGTTTTGTCTGCCTGGTGTCCTGACCGTGCGTTAAAGCTCAATCTGACCAAACGTGTTTGAACTCCTCAAAACCGACCACACCTCCAAGGCCCGCCTGGGTCGCCTGACCACGGCGCGCGGCGTGATTGATACGCCCGTCTTCATGCCGGTCGGCACGCAGGGCAGCGTCAAGGCGCTCGATCCGCGCGAATTGATCGAGATGGGCACGCAGATCATCCTCGGCAATACGTATCATCTCCATATCCGTCCCGGCATGGACATCATTCGCGCGGCCGGCGGCCTCCATAAGTTCATCAGTTGGCCGCATCCGATCCTGACGGACAGCGGCGGTTTCCAGGTTTTCAGCCTCGCCAAAATTCGCAAGATCAAGCCGCACGGCGTCGAGTTTCGTTCGCACCTGGACGGCTCGCTCCTTTTCCTCGGCCCAAAAGAGGCGATGGAAATCCAGTGCATCCTCGGCAGTGATATCGCGATGGTGTTCGACGATTGCCCGCCGCATACCGCCACGCCGCGCGAGGTGCGGTCGGCGGTGGACCGCACGATGCGCTGGGCGGCGGAATGCCGCGAACAACCGCGTGCGCCGGGCCAGATGGTCTTCGGCATCGTGCAAGGCGGCAATCACGCCGCGTTGCGCGAGGAATGTGCGAAGGCGCTGGTCGCGCTGGACTTCGACGGCTATGCCATCGGCGGCGTGAGCGTCGGCGAACCGGAGCCGGAAATGATGAAGGCGGTGGAGTTCACTGAACCGTTTTTGCCGGCGAACAAAGCCCGGTATGCGATGGGCTTGGGCACCCCGGCGCAACTGGTCGAGTTGGTGGCGCGGGGCGTGGACATGTTTGACTGCGTATTGCCGACGCGCGTGGCGCGCAACGGCACGGCATTTACGGCCAAGGGCACCTACAGCATCAAGGGCGGCGGATACAAGGCGGACTTCCGGCCCATCGAGGAAGGCTGCGCCTGTTTTGCCTGCCGCAATTTCACCCGTGCCTACATCCGGCACCTGCTCAACGTGAATGAAATTCTCGGCCTGCGGTTGGTGAGTGTGCATAACAGCCATATGTATTTGCAGGTCATGGCTGAAATTCGAGCCCATTTGGCGACGGGCACGTTTGGAGAGTTTCGACGGGTTTTTGCAGCCAGCTATGTGCCGACCGAAAAGATCCGGGGGCAACGCCGGGAGGCATTGGAGAGAGACGTTGTCAACCGCCCCAAGTGATGCTAGGAATACGGCGTATGACAACATCCAATCCGACGTTGAACGACAAAACCTTCGAGGGACTGCGCGCCACCGGCCTGCCGATGACCGTCAATGGCACCATTACGCGGGCCTTGATCCTGCTCGTGCTGGTCGCCGCCAGCGGGGGCTTCACCTGGGATAAAATCAAATCGGGCAACGGGGCGGACGCCTCCCAATGGGCGATCGCCGGCGCGATTGTAGGTTTCATTTTTTGCCTGGTTACGGTCTTCAAGAAGGAATGGTCTCCGGTGACGGCGCCCGTCTATGCCATCTGTGAAGGGTTGTTGCTTGGAGCCTTGTCCGCCTGGATGGAAGTGCGCTTCAAAGGGATTGTGCTGGATGCGGTATTACTGACCGCCGGTACTCTGTTTTGCCTGCTCATCGCGTACCGTAGCGGACTGATCAAGGCGACCCAGAACTTTGTGTTGGGTATCACCGCCGCCACCGGCGCTATTTTCCTGGTGTATCTCGTCGGTTGGATCATGGCGATGTTCGGCAAGAGCATACCTTACATTCACGAGGGCGGCTGGGTGGGCATCGGATTCAGCCTGTTCGTCGTGAGTATCGCGGCGCTCAATCTGGTGCTCGACTTCGACTTGATCGAGCGGGGTGAAGCCGTCCAGGCCCCCAAATACATGGAGTGGTATGCCGCCTTCGGCCTGATGGTGACCTTGATCTGGCTCTATATCGAAATCCTGCGTTTGCTTTCTAAGTTGCGAAACCGTTGATCAGTCGGTAATCGGTGCCCAGCTATGCCCATTCTCGATCTCAAACCCGCCAGCGCCTGCCAATTCGACCTGCTCGCCCTCGGCGAAGTCATGCTCCGCCTCGATCCGGGCGAGGGACGCGTCCGGACCGCGCGCGAATTCAAGGCTTGGGAAGGCGGCGGCGAATACAACGTGGCGCGCGGTCTGCGCCGCTGCTTCGGACTGCGCACCGCCGTCTGCACCGCCTTCGCCGAAAATGAAGTGGGCCGGTTGATTGAGGATTTTATTTTGCAAGGCGGCGTGGATACCCGGCTCATCAAGTGGTGTCCCTATGACGGGATCGGTCGCACGGTGCGTAACGGGCTCAATTTCACCGAGCGCGGTTTCGGCGTCCGCGGCGCGGTGGGCGTGCCGGATCGCGGGCTGACGGCGGCGTCGCAGCTCAAGGTCGGGGATTTCGATTGGGCGGAAATCTTCGGCAAACAAAGCGTGCGCTGGTTTCATACCGGCGGCATTTTTGCCGCGCTCTCCGACACCACGCCGGAACTGGTCATCGAGGCGGTGAAAGCCGCGAAGGAACATGGCACAATTGTCTCTTACGATTTGAACTACCGCCCCTCGCTCTGGAAATCCATCGGTGGCCTCAAGCGGGCGCAGGAAGTCAACCGCAACATCGCGCGTTACGTGGATGTGATGATTGGCAACGAAGAGGATTTCACCGCCTGCCTTGGTTTCGAGGTCGAGGGCGTAGATGAAAACATCAGCCACATCGATGTGACCGCCTTTAAAAAGATGATCGAGAAAGCGGTGAAGGAATTCCCGAATTTCAAGGCGACGGCGACGACATTACGGGCGGTGAAGAGCGCCACGCGCAACGACTGGGGCGCCATCTGCTGGGCGGGCGGCGAATTTTTTTCGGCGACGAATCGCGAGGACTTGGAAATTCTGGATCGGGTGGGGGGTGGCGACAGTTTTGCGAGCGGCTTGATTTACGGGTTCATGAAGACCGGCGATCCGGCGCAGGCGGTGGAGTATGGGGCGGCCCACGGCGCGCCGGCGATGACGACGCCGGGTGACACCAGCATGGCGACGGTGGCCGAGGTGGAAAAGTTGATGGCCGGCGGCGGCGCAAGAGT
>JAYUBJ010000053.1:0-2633 GCA_043740915.1 Verrucomicrobiota bacterium | reverse complement strand
AACCAGATTCTCGTAATGCTTCACGGCGAAATCTCCGAACGCGGCACGCACGAGGAACTGCTCGCCGCCGATGGCCTTTACGCCAAGCTCGCGCGCATCCAGAACACGACGTTCATCGAGGAAAGTTTTGAGAAATTGGCGGTGAGTTAAATCCCCGTTGAAAAAGTAGGAGACGACGTAAGGAGTCTCTAACTTACCCTTCCGAAACCGAAGAGATTTGAGACTCGTCACCTCGTCACCTGCAGAGAAAAGAGCTTTTTAACGGGCTGTCTCCCCGCTGCCACCGACACCCGACGACGGCGCGCCGTTCATCCATTGCATCACCTGCTCCGCCGCCGCCTTCGGCGCGGTAGCGAGGACGGTGTGGTCCGCCTTCCAAATGATTTTGCTGCCGCGATAGCCGGGACAGTTTTGCTTCAGCCACGGACGCACGAACGGCCAGGGCACGACGGGATCGAACATGCCGCTCAAGTGATACACTGGCAAACGAACTTGCCGCGCCAACTCGCGCGCGTCGTTCGCGGCGACGAGTCGGAGGCGATGCACGGCGGCCTGCTTGTCCAACTCCGTGCGGCGGGCGACGAATTCCTGAATGCCCGCGAGCGTCTCCGGCGCGTGCCGGTGACGAAAGGGGGCGAACCTTGCATAGAAGAACAAAAACCGCGTCAGCCACGTCAACGAGACTCCATGGCAGAATTTCCCCGCCGCATAAACGCCCCACTTCAGCGGATGCTTCACGAAACCCCCGGCGAGAATAACGCCGTCAGCATGAAAACAAGGATCTATACCTGTAACGGCGGTCTGTGACCGCCCGCCTCCCGGCAGCACCCCGTAGCCGAAGCCTTCAGGCTGCGTCGGCGAACCGGCCGTGCGTGCCTCGGAGCGCAACCTGAAGGTTGCGGCTACATTCCGCCCAATCATCGGCCAGACGATTTGCGAACCAAAGGATTCGCCCAGCAGCCAGCCCCGGTTGATTCCCTGTTTGAGCAGCGCGCCCGCGATGGCATCGGCATACTCGCGCAACGACCACGCCAGCGTGCGTGGATAAGTGAACTCGACGAAGCGCACCCGCCCCGCGAGCGCCAGCCGGAAACTTGTGACAAGCGTCCAGTCGCCGTGCAAACCGGGCAGGTAGATCAGCACCGGCAGCGAAGCGTCGCCGTGGAGGCGGAGTTGGAGTTCTTCCGACATGGTTTAAACAACGAAGGAACAAGGACGCGAAGCACTGGGTGGAAAATCAGCCCTTAGGGTCTTCGTGTCTTGGTGGTTAGCCAGAAATCAGCTTCTGCAACTCCTGAAGATTCACCTTGCCGGTGCCGAGCTTGGGAATCTCTTTCACCGCTTTGACTTCCCGCGGCACGCAGAGGTTAGTCAGCCCTTTGGCTTTGATGGCGTCGCGGATTTGGTCGAGCGTCAGCTTTGGTTCATTGGTGACGGCGATGAGCATCTCGCCCTTGTCCGCATCCGGCCGGGTGACCACCGCGACCTGGCAGCGCATCCCGTATTGCGGAAAGGCCCCGGCCAACGCGTCCTCGACGGCGGTGAGACTCACCATCTCGCCGCTCACCTTGGCAAAGCGTTTCATGCGGCCGCGAACGTGCAGAAAGCCCTCGTCATCCACGCTCACAATGTCGCCGGTGTCATACCAGCCGCCCAGGGCTTGGAACTTCGCGTTTTCGTCCGCATTCAAATAGCCTTTCATCACGTTCGGACCGCGCACGAACAGGCGCCCGCCTTCTGCCACGCCCTCGACCGGCTCCAGCTTGTGTTCCATGCCGGGCAGGAGACGGCCCACCGAGCCGTATTTCGGCAGGAGCGGCGTGTTGAGGCTCACGCACGGCGCGCACTCGGTGGCGCCATAACCTTCGAGGATGCGCACGCCGTATTTTTGCGACCAAACGTTCGCCGTCGCCTCCTGCAACTTCTCCGCCGCCGCAAACATATACCGCATGCTACGGAAATCGTAAGGATGCGCCTTGCGCGCGTAACCGTTGAGGAAAGTGTTCGTGCTGAGAAAGACCGTGCAGTCGCGGTCGTAAAAGACCGCCGGCACCATGCGGTAATGCAGCGGTGACGGATAAACAAAAACGTACATGCCGCGCACCAGTGGCAGAATCGTGCCCACCGTCAGGCCAAAACTGTGGAAGAGCGGCAGGCAGTTGAACAGGCGGTCGGTGTCCTGCAAATCCGTCACCGCCAGCATTTGCCGGATGTTCGCCAGGATGTTCCGGTGGGAAAGCTCGACGCCCTTGGGCACGCCTTCCGAACCGCTGGTGAACAGGACCACCGCCGCCGCGTCGGCGGCGGGCGGTTTGCGAATGACGGATTGCGGATGCAGGGTGATCCGCAGCAGCGTCAACAATTTCTGACCGCGCGTGATTCCCGTCCGCACGTCCTCGAGGTAAATCAGCTCGATCCCGGCGGCCGTGAGCGGTTCCACCTTCAGCTTGGCCTTTTCGAGAAACGCGTGCGAGGTGATGATCTGCTTGAGACCGGCCAGTTGGGCGCAGGCCAGCATCGTGACCGGGCCGGTGGAGAAGTTGAGAATCGCCGGGACCTTGCCGAGGCCCCACAGCGCCAGGAGGACGACCGGCGTGGCGTTGACGTTCGGCAACAACACGCCGATGTGTTCG
>JAYUBJ010000052.1:0-8706 GCA_043740915.1 Verrucomicrobiota bacterium | reverse complement strand
GCGTTATGAGCGATTGGAGATTCTTGGTCACACGAACTCATGCGACGTCGTGATCGGCGAACAGGTGTGTTCGATTGAGGTTCGTTCGATGACGGAGCGCGGACTTCAGGCCGCAGAGGCGTGTGTTTGCACGGAGCGCCGCCGAGAATTCGAACACGCTTGCACTTACCACGTTCCTGCGGCCCCGCAAGCGGGGCCGCGCTCCTGTCGCGCCAAACGCGTGTCACTCAGCGGTACGATTCTCAATCAAGTCGCCGCCGCTGTTTCGGCACCCACCGTTCCCTTACCCATTCCACGCCATTTCCGTTTCCAATTCGCAATCCGCAGACGCAGATTTTCAATCGCCAAATAAATCACGGGGGTCGTGTACAGCGTCAGGACCTGGGAAACCATCAGCCCGCCCACCACCGCGATGCCGAGCGGCCGCCGCAGTTCCGAGCCCGTGCCCATGCCGACCGCCAGCGGCACCGCGCCCAGCAACGCAGCCATGGTCGTCATCATGATCGGCCGAAAGCGGATCACGCAGGCCTGGTAGATGGCGTCCTCGGGCGACATCTTGTGGACATGCTCCGCCTCGAGGGCGAAGTCGATCATCAGGATGGCGTTTTTCTTGACGATGCCCATGAGCAGGATGATGCCGATGAACGACACGAGCGAGAGGTCGTTGCCGGTCACCAGCATGGCCAGCAGCGCGCCCAGGCCCGCCGAGGGCAGGGTGGAAATAATCGTCAGCGGATGGACGAGACTTTCGTACAGCATCCCGAGGACGACATACACGGCGAGGAGCGCGGCCGCGATGAGCAGCGGCATACTGCTCAACGACGCCTGGAACACCTGCGCCGTGCCCTGAAAACTGCCCCGCACCGTGGCCGGCATGCGCAGTTCCTCGGTGGCCTGGCGCAGGATGTCCGTCGCCTGCCCGAGCGCGACCCCGGGGGAGAGGTTGAAGGAGAGGGTCACCGCCGGAAACTGGCTCTGATGGTTCACGGACAGGCTGGAGTTCGAGGTTTCAAACCGCGCGACGCTGCTCAAGGGCACTTGTTTCCCGAAGGTCGAGCGGACGTAAATCTTGTTCAGCGAGCCCGGGTCGAGCGCCAGCCCGGGATCGGCTTCGAGTACGACGTGATGCTGATTATATGCGGTGTAAATGGTCGAGACCTGTCGCTGGCCGAACGCGTCGTAAAGTGTGTTGTCGATCGCGAGCAGCGAGACACCCAGTCGTGCGGCGGTGTCGCGGTCCACGACCACGTTCATTTTCAGGCCGCTCGTTTGCTGGTCGCTGGTCACGTCGCGGAGGTCGGATGACTCGCGGAGCTTCTCGACCAGCCGCGTGGACCAGATCCCGAGTTCATTGAGGTCGGGGGACTGGAGCGCGTATTGAAACTGGGCTTTGGCCAGGCGCCCGCCCACGCGCAGATCCTGAACCGATTGGAGGAACAGGTTCACGCCGACCACCCCGGCAAGTTGTTTGCGCAGCCGGCCCACCACCTGGTCCGCACTGACCTTGCGTTGGGCCTGCGGTTTCAACGTGATGAACATCCGGCCGTTGTTCACCGTGGAACTGCCCGACGCCGCGCCGATGAAGGAACCGACCGTGGCCACCGCCGGGTCGGCCAGCACAATGGCCGCGGCCTGCTTTTGCAGTTTTTCCATCGCGGCGAACGAGATGTCCTGCGCGGCCTCGGTTGTGCCCATCACGACGCCGGTGTCCTGCTGCGGAAAAAATCCCTTCGGCACCGCGCGATAAAGCCAGACGGTCGCGACCATGGTCAGCAGTGCGACTACGAGGGTCAACCCATGATGGCGCAGCACCCATCTCAGTCCGGTGGCGTAATGCCCGAGCAACCATTGATAACCCCCTTCACAAATCCGACTGAACCATCCGGGCTTCCGTGATTCCGATTCGGCCCGCAAAAACCGCGCGCATAACATCGGCGTCAGCGTGAGGGAAATCACCGCGGACACCAGGATCGCGACGCTTAGGGTCACGGCAAACTCGTGAAACAGCCGGCCCACCAGCCCGCTCATGAAGAGCAAAGGGATGAATACCGCAATCAAGGAGAGGCTCATCGAGATGATCGTGAAGCTGATCTGTCGGGCACCCTTTAACGCCGCCGGCCCCGGTTTTTCGCCGTTTTCGATCAGTCGCTGGATATTTTCAATCACCACGATGGCGTCATCCACCACAAACCCCACCGAGATCGTGATGGCCATGAGCGACAGGTTATCGAGGCTGAAGTGCAGCAGATACATGATGGCGACCGTCCCCGAGAGGGCGAGCGGCACAGTCACGCTCGCGATGAAGGTCGGCCAGAAACGGCGAAGAAAAATAAAGATGACCATCACCACCAGCGCGATGCTGAGGAGCAGCGAGAACTGAACATCATTGACCGAGGATCGGATGGTGGTGGTGCGGTCGCTGATCAGGGTGAGTTTGGCCGCCGGCGGCATCCAGCGCTCCAACTGCGGCAACACCGACCGGACGCGATCCACGGTTTCAATGACGTTGGCGCCGGCCTGCTTGAACACAATCACCAGCACGGCTGGCTTCGTGCCGGACCAGCCGGCGAGCCGGTTGTTTTCAACGCCTTCCACCGCGCGGCCGAACGCCTCGAGTACTATCGGCGTGTTGCCCCTTTGGGTCAGGATCAGCCGCTGATAGGGCTTCGCCTCCGTCAACTGGCCATTGATGACGACGGTGTGCGTGATTTGGTCGCCGTCGAAACTGCCGAGCGGCAAATTAACGTTCACCCGGCTGAGCATGGTCCGGACGTCCTCCAGGCTGAGGTTGGCGGCGGCCAGCGCCGCAGGATTGACCTGCACGCGCACCGCCGATTTCGCCGCGCCGCTGATGATCGCCTGGCTCACGCCATCGACCTGGCTCAGCTTCTGGCCAAGGATTGAATCCGCAAACTCGAAGATCTCCGATTGCGGCAGCGTGTCCGACGTGAGCGCGAGGATCATGATCGGCGCGTCGGCCGGGTTGACCTTGCGGTAGGTCGGTGGGCTGGGGAGGTTGATGGGCAGGTCGGTGGTGGCGGCGTTGATGGCGGCCTGCACATCATGCGCGGCGGCGTCCACCTTCCGGCTCAGGTCGAATTGGAGCGCGATGCTGCAGCCGCCCAGCGAACTGACGGAGGTCATTTCCGTGACGCCGGCAATCTGACCGAGCCGACGCTCCAACGGCGTGGCCAGGGAAGACGCCACCGTGGCCGGGTCGGCGCCCGGCAACGTCGCCGACACCGTGATCATCGCAAAATCCACGCGCGGAATCGCCGCGACCGGCATGAAGTGATAGGCCACGACACCAGCCAGGAACAAGCCCATCGCGAGCAGTGAGGTGCCGACCGGGCGGCGAATGAATGGCTCGGAGATGTTCATGAGGCGTCCGGCGATGGCTGCGCGCCCACCGCGAGTTCGGCTGCGCCCGCATTCGTCACGCGCCACCGCCGGCCCCAGGCGGCCAAACGGTCGAGGTAGATGTAAATCACCGGCGTGGTGTACAGCGTGAGAAATTGCGAGAGCAGCAGGCCGCCGACAATCGAGATGCCAAGCGGACGGCGGAGTTCCGAGCCGTTGCCCTGTTCCAACGCGAGCGGCAGCGCCCCCAACAACGCGGCCATTGTCGTCATCATGATGGGCCGGAAGCGCAGCAGGCAGGCCTGGTAGATGGACTCCTCGGGGGACAACTTCTCGACGCGCTCGGCCTCCTGAGCGAAATCGATCATCATGATGGCGTTTTTCTTCACGATGCCCATCAGCAGGATGATGCCGATGAGTGAGATCATCGACAGCGGGTCGCGGCAGACGATCATCGCGAGCAAGGCACCCACCCCCGCCGACGGCAGGCTCGACAGAATCGTGATGGGATGGACGTAGCTTTCGTAGAGCACGCCGAGGACGATGTAAATCACCAGAATGGCGGCCAGGATGAGGAACGGTTCGCTCCTGAGCGACGAGCGGAATTCCGCCGCGCTGCCGGAAAACGACGTGGCCACCGTGTCCGGCAAACTGATTTCCGTGGCCGACCGGTTGATGGCAAGAACGGCCTCCCCGAGGGATTTGCCGGGGGCGAGGTTGAACGAAAGCGTCACCGCCGGGAACTGGCCTTCATGCACGATCGACAGTGGCGCCGAACTGATGGTGACGGACGCGAACGTGCTCAATGGAATCATCTGACCGGTTGTGGACTTGACGTAAATTCGGTCCAGCGAGGACGGCGATTGCTGAAACTGCGGGGCCACTTCGAGAATAACTCGGTACTGGTTGAGCTGGGTGAAAATTGTCGCGACCTGTCGCTGGCCGAAGGCGTCGTAAAGGGTGTCGTCAATCGCCTGGGGAAGGACGTTGAGGCGCGAAGCCTTCTCGCGATCCACGCTGACATTCACCTGCAGCCCGCCGCTCTGCTGGTCGCTGGCCACGTCGGCGAGTTCCGGCTGATCCTGCAGTTTGGCCAGGAGTTTCGTCCCCCATTCGGCCAACTCGGCGCTATCGGCGTCCTGGAGCGTGTATTGATATTGGGTACGGCTGACGCGGCTGTCGATCTGCACGTCCTGCGCGGCCTGCATGAAGAGGGCGATGCCCGGAACGGATTCAGTGGCGGCGCGGAGGCGGTCCATCACCTGGGCGGCGCTGGCTTTCCGCTGGTCGCGCGGTTTGAGATTGATGTAAAGCCGGCCTGAGTTGACGGTGGCATTCACCGTGCCCGCACCGACGAACGAAGCCACACTTTTCACGTCGGGATCGCCGCGCACGACCTCGGCAATTTCCCGCTGGCGCGCCACCATCGCCTTGAATGAAATCGATTGCGCTGCGTCGGTGACCCCAATGATCAGGCCGGTGTCTTGTTGTGGCAGCAGCCCTTTCGGCACGACCACGTAAAGCAGCACCGTGCCGACCATCGTCGCCACCGCGACCGCCAGCGTGAATCGTTTGTGTTTGAGCACCCATTGCAGACTGCGGTCATAGGCGGCGAGCAGGCCCTGGAAAAAACGCTCCGTGAGCTGAAAAAAACGTCCGTGCTTTTCCTCGCGTTCGCTGCGCAACAACCGCGCGCACATCATCGGCGTGAGCGTCAGCGACACCAGCGCCGACACCGCGACCGCCACGCTCAACGTGATGGCGAACTCGCGGAAAAGCCGCCCCACGATGCCGGTCATGAACAGCAGCGGAATGAACACCGCGATGAGCGATACGCTCAATGAGACGATGGTGAACCCGATTTGCTTCGACCCTTTAAGCGCGGCCTCCATTGGTGAATCGCCGGCTTCGATGAAGCGGACAATGTTTTCAATCATCACGATGGCGTCGTCCACCACGAAGCCCGTCGAAATCGTGAGTGCCATCAAGGAAAGGTTGTCGAGGCTGAACCCGGCGAGCTTCATCACGCCGAACGTGCCGATCAAGGTGAGCGGCAGGGCGATGCTGGGAATGATCGTCGCCCAGAATTTCCGGAGGAAAACGAAGATCACGAGGACGACGAGCACGATGGTGAGCAGCAGGGTGAACTGCACGTCGTTGACCGAGGCGCGGATGGTTTCCGTGCGATCACCGAAGATGGATAATTTTACGGACGACGGCAGTCCGGCGCGGAGCCGGGGCAAAAGCGCCTTCACTCGACCCACGGTCTGGATGATATTTGCCCCGGGCTGGCGTTGAATATCAAGCAGCACGGCGGGCCGGCCATCCACCCAGCTTGCCAACCGCACGTTCTCCACGTTGTCCACCGCTTCGCCGAGATCGGCAATCCGCACCGGCGCGCCGTTGCGGTAGGCGATCACCACCTGGCGGTAATCGGCGGCGGAAAAAATCTGGTCATTGGCGCCAATCGCATAGGACTGGCGTGCGCCGTCGAAACTTCCTTTGGGTGCATTCACGCTGCTTTGGATCAACGCGCTGCGGACATCCTCGAGGCTCAGACCGAGCGAGGCGATGGCCGCCGGGTTCACCTGCACGCGCACGGCGGGCTTCTGGTTGCCCTCGATGGTCACCAGGCCGACGCCGGTCACTTCGCTGAGTTTTTGCGCCAGCGTCGTGTCGGCGAGGTCGTTCACTTTTTCAAGTGGCAGCGAATCGGAGGTAAGTTCCAACGTGAGAATCGGCGTGTCGGCGGGGTTGACCTTGTTGTAGGTGGGTGGGTTCGGCATGCCCGTGGGCAGCACCCCGCGCGCGGCATTGATCGCGGCCTGCACATCCTGCGCCGCGGCATCGATGTCGCGTTCGAGCTCGAATTGCAGGGTGATGGTGGTGTTCCCGAAGGCGCTGACGGAAGTCATCGTCCCCAGGCCGCTGATCTGGCCGAACTGACGTTCCAGCGGCGTGGTCACCGAGGAGGCCATGACGTCGGGACTCGCCCCGGGATACTGGGCCATCACCTGGATGGTTGGAAAATCCACCGGGGGCAGGGCCGAAACCGGGAGCAAATAATACCCGAGCAGTCCCATCAACACGACGCCGACCATGAGCAAGGACGTGGCGACCGGCCGCTTGATGAATGGCTCGGAAATGTTCACGGCTTCTTTCCGGGGCGGTTTTTCTTTGGCGTGTCCGCGCCGCTGCCGCCGGTGGGCGCCCCGCCGGGTTTCACTTTCGAACCCGGCTGCAATTTGTATTGCCCATCCACCACGACGTGTTCACCGGGTTGCAAGCCGTCATCAATCAACGCCAGTCCATTTTCAATCTGCGCCACTTTCAACGCGCGCATTTCCACCGTTTGATCCGTCTTGATGACAAAGGCAAACGCGCCTTCCGGTCCGCGCTGGACCACCGAGGCGGGAACCACCACGCCGTCCTTCCGGGTGGTGAGCCGCAGGCGCGTGTTGATGAACTGTCCGGGCCACAGGCGGAGGTTCTCGTTCGTAAAAGTGGCCTTGAGTTTGATGGTGCCGGTGGTGGTGTCGATCTGGTTGTCGATCACGGCCAGCTTGCCTTCCTCTACCACCGTTCGGTTGTCGCGCCCCATGGCGGTGACCTGAAGTTCCCCCGCGGCCATTTGGGTCTGGATGCCGAAGCGGGTTTGTTCCGGCAAAGTAAACACCACCGAAATCGGGCGCAGTTGGGTGATGACCACCAGGCCGTTTGCGTCGTTGGCGTGGATCGTATTTCCCTGGTCCACCAACCGGATGCCGCTGCGTCCGTCAATGGGTGAGACAATCGTGGTGTAGGCCAGTTGAATCTTTGTGCTCTCGATCGCCGCCTGATCCGCCTGGACGGCCGCCTCGAGCTGATTCACCAGCGCCTTGGCCGTGTCGTAGTCGGCTTGCGCCAGCACCTTGCCCGCCAGCAACTCGGCGTCGCGCTTCAACTCGATCCGCAGATTCGCCAACTGGGCTTCATCTTGTGCCTTCTTCGCCGCCGCCTGCTCCATTTGGGCCTGGAACGGCGCGGGATCAATTTGCGCCAGCACCGCGCCGCTCCGTACATCCTGCCCGTCGACAAACGCCAGTTTTTGCAACTGGCCGTCCACCCGGCTGCGAATGGTGACAGTGTTGAAGGCCTGCACCGTGCCGAGTCCGTCCAGAAAAATTGGGACGTCCTGCCGGGCCACCACCCCGTCCATCACGGGCACCGGCAAGGCCTCCGCCTTGGCCGCGGAAGCCGACCCGCTGGGGGCGGAAGTCTTGCCGTAATGGTTCACGCCGATCACGCCGCCGACGACCAGAGCCCCCAGGCCGGCAACGACCAGCACCGGCCGCAAAATGCTTCGGGCCGGTTGGGTTGTCGCCGCCGGATTGCCACCGGGTGGTGGGGTGGCGGGTGTCTCTTTCCCAGTTTCATTCGGACTCAGGTCTGGTGGTGGCATAACGATAATGGGTGAACACGCTCGGATGAGGTTAGTTTCGTCGAAGGAGATAGGCCGGAAAACTTTGATTGTCAAATGACATATTTTGACAAATGACAGATTGTGAAATATGTAAGTATTATGTCCAAGCACCCCGACACCGAAACGCGGGAACGCATCCTCCAAACCGCCAAGCTGCTCCTGCGGCGACATGGGGGTGGAAAACTGACGGTCGTGGACATCGCCCGGGCCTTGAAGATGTCCCATGCCAATGTTTATCGCTTTTACCGGTCGAAATCCGCCATCTTTGACGCGATCATTGATGAGTGGCTGGCGGCATTGGAGGCGTTTGTGGAGGACATCGCCCGGCGGCCGGCTCCGGCGGCCGAACGCCTCGAGGCCGTGGTGCTCGAGTTGCACCGCAAACGGAAGGAAACACTTTTGCAGGACGTCGAGTTGTTTGAAACCTACCGGCGCGTGATCGAAGCCCGGCCCGACGCGGTCGCCAAGCGTCGCGCCAAAATGGTGGGCTTGTTCAAACGGCTGCTGGCCGAAGGCGTCGCGGCGGGTGAATTCGAATCGATGGATTGTCAGCAAGCGGCGGTGGTGCTCGAGGACGCCACGGCCCTTTTTTTGCACCCGCTGTTGATTCCCATCACGCTGCACGAGCCGATGGGCAAAAGGGCGAAAAACGTGCTCCGCTGGTTCCTGGCCGGCTGCACGGCTAATCCACCGCCCCGCGTTGAAAAGATCCCGGTTCTGGTGATTCGCACAGGCCACCACCACGAACCGAAGCGCCCGCGTGTTCAACAACCCCTTCAAAAATAGTGGGTGACGAGGTGACGAGTCTCTCATCGTACCGGTTTCTGCGGGATAAGTCAGAGACTCGTCACCCCGTCTCCTACCAAGAGAATTATTTTCAAAGG
>JAYUBJ010000051.1:0-2640 GCA_043740915.1 Verrucomicrobiota bacterium | reverse complement strand
GCTGCACCTACCGGATGCACGTGGGCAATTTTCCGCGGCCCACGGGCGTTTTCCCGGCCGGCGGCAAGGCGGGCGAGACTGTCTCGGTGAAATTTCTCGGCGATGTCAGCGGAGAATTCACCCAGGAAATAAAGCTCCCGGACGTGCCGAATGAAAAGTTCGGGATTTTTGCCGAGCGCGACGGCCTGCTGGCGCCGTCACCCAACTGGTTGCGCGTTTCGGCGTTCGCAAATGTGTTGGAAGTCGAACCCAACAACGACAAGGAACATGCGACGATGGCGACGGGGGATTTGCCGCTCGCCTTCAACGGCGTGATTTCTGAGAAGGGCGATGTGGATTGGTACCGATTCAAAGCCAAGGCGGGCCAGACCTATGAAGTGAATGTGTATGCGCGGCGCCTGCGCTCGCCGCTCGATTCTGTGCTTGGGATCTACAATGCCCAAGGCGCTCTCTTGGCAGAGAATGACGATGCGGTCGGCGCGGACAGTTATATTCGCTTCACCTTTCCGGCGGACGGCGACTATTTTATTCGCGTCAAGGATCACTTGGGCAAAGGCGGGCCGGATTATTTTTATCGTGTCGAGATGTCGGCAATCCAGGCGACGCTGGCGCTGGTGGTGCCGGACGTTTCGCGCAACAACACGCAGGAGCGCAAGGCGATGGTGATTCCGCGCGGCAATCGTTTTGCGAGTCTGGTGCTGGCCCAGCGCGTAAACTTCACTGGCGGCGAACTGGTCCTTGGGGCGGAGAACCTGCCCAAGGGCGTCACCATGCAGACAGCGAACGTGGCGGCAAATCTCGACCAGTTGCCGGTGGTGTTTGAGGCGGCGGCGGACGCGCCGGTGGCGGGCAGTTTGGTTGATTTCACGGCCAAGCATATTGATCCTGCGCAGAAGATCAGCGGGCGGTTGCGGCAGAATTTTGACCTGGTTTATGGCGAACCGAACGCGACGGTTTATTACCAGACCATCGTGGACCGATTGCCTGTGGCTGTGGCGGAGGAAGTCCCGTTCAAGATCAACATCGTCGAGCCAAAAGTGCCGTTGGTGCGTGATGGTTCGATGAGCTTGAAGGTGGAGGTGGTGCGCAAGGCGGGTTTTGATGAGCCGATCAATTTGAAAATGCTCTGGGGGCCGCCCGGGGTTGGGTACGCGCCCGACGTGCAGATTCCGAAAGGGCAGAACAGCGTGCTCTATCCGCTCAATGCGAATGGCGGCGCGGAGATTCGTTCCTGGAAGATCGCCATCATTGCCAATGCCACCGTGAACGGCGCGGCGGCGTGGGTGTCGTCGCAACTGGCCACGTTACAAATCGCCGAACCGTTTGTATTGATGAAAATCGAGATGGCCTCGACGGAGCCGGGCGTGCCGACCAAGGTGGTGTGTGTCCTCGATCAGAAAGTTCCGTTTGAAGGCAAGGCGACCGTGCAATTGCTGGGCCTGCCGGCGGGGGTGGCGGCGGCGAACAAGGAAATTACGAAAGGTGACAAGGAAGTGGTTTTCGATGTGACCATTGACAAGACCAGTCCGATTGGCCAGCACCGCTCTTTATTTTGCAGCATCGCCATTCCCAAAGAGGGCGACTTGATTCCGCACAGCGTCGGCGGGGGCGGTTTGCTGCGCATTGATCCGCCCAAGCCGCCGAAAGTGGAGCCGAAGCCCGTGGCCGCCGTGGCTGCGGCCGCACCTCCACCTCCGCCTCCGCCCACGGCGGCGCCCGAGAAACGGCTGACACGGCTGGAACAATTGAGGCTGGAGCAGGCCGAACGGGAGAAAAAAGCCCGGGAGAATTCTGGAAAATAAAATGATCCGACCCTTCAAACGAAACGCCGTTGGCGGTCTGTTTTTGGCGCTGCTGTGCGTGGCTGCGCCGGTCTACGGCAAGACCACAGCCAAGACCCCGGAAAAGACTCCGGAAAAGGTTCCGGCCAAAACCTCCTCCAAGACTCCGGAATTGGCGGACGTGAAAGTTTATCCCGCCGACGTCAATCTCACCACGATGCGGGACCGGCAATCGATGGTGGTGCAAGCGACCTACTCCGACGGGCTGACGCGCGATGTGACGGCGCAGGCGGTTTACCTCTTTGACAAGAGTTTGGCGCGGCTGGAGCATTCCACGTTTTACCCGTTGAAAGATGGCACGAACATCATCACGGTTAAGTTTGGCGGCCGGGCCTTGAAAGTGCCGTTGAAAGTGGAGCAGGCGAAGGTGGATCGGCCGATCAGTTTCAAGCTGGATGTCATGCCGGTGTTCATGAAGGCCGGCTGCAATTCCGGCGCTTGTCATGGCGCGGCCCGTGGCAAAGACGGTTTCCGGCTCTCGCTCTTCGGCTTTGATCCCGATGGCGATTACCAACGGCTGACGCGCGAGAACATCGCCCGCCGCATCAACCTTTCGTTTCCCGAAGAGAGTCTGCTGATCGAAAAGAGCGCGGGCCTGGTGCCGCACACCGGCGGAAAGCGATTCGAGACCAACAGCGAACTGGCCAAGATCATTTTGGAATGGCAGAAGGTCGGCACCCCGAAGGACGTTCCGACCGTCGCCACCGTCACCGGGCTGGACATCCAACCCAAGCAGGCAGTCATGGAAAGCGGCACCAAGCAGCAGATGACCGTGCGGGCGACCTACTCGGATGGGACG
>JAYUBJ010000050.1:0-2643 GCA_043740915.1 Verrucomicrobiota bacterium | reverse complement strand
GAGTCTGCCGAAGTGCCGGAGGGGCAGGTGGTGCAGCAATTGCGCAAGGGTTACCGGCTGCGCGACCGCCTGCTGCGGCCGGCGATGGTCATCATTGCCAAGAAACCAGCGGCATAACGTATGGCCAAACGAGATTATTACGAAGTGCTGGGGGTGGAGCGCGGCGCCAACGCGGAGGAACTCAAGAAAGCCTACCGCAAGCTCGCGGTGAAATATCATCCCGACAAAAATCCGGGTGACAAGGCGGCGGAGGAAAAGTTCAAGGAATTGGGCGAGGCCTACGAGGCGCTAAGTGATCCGCAGAAGAAAGCCGCCTACGATCAATATGGCCACGCGGCGTTCGACCCGCGGGCGCGGGGGCCGGGCGCGGGGGCCGGGCGGCCGGGCGGTGGTTTTCACGACCCGTTTGATATTTTTCGCGAAGCGTTTGGCAGCAGCGGCGGGGGCGGGGGCGGCATTTTCGACGAACTGTTCAGCGGCGGCCAGCAGCGCGATCCGAGCCAGCCCCAGCGCGGATCCGACCTCCGTTATGACATGGAGCTCAAGTTTGAAGAGGCGGTCCTGGGCTGCGAAAAGGAGATCTCCGTCACCAAACCCGACCGTTGCGATATCTGTCACGGTTCCGGCGCGGAGAGCGGATCCTCGACGAAGACCTGCACCACCTGCGGCGGGCGCGGGCAGGTGGTCAGCTCGCGCGGCATTTTCAGCATCGCCCAGACTTGTCCACGCTGCGAGGGGGCGGGGAAGGTGATTGAGAAGCCCTGCCGCAACTGCCGCGGCTCGGGACGGTGCGAGCGCAATTCAAAAATCAAACTCAAGATTCCGCCGGGCGTGGACACCGGGGCGCGGCTGCGCTCCACCGGCAACGGCGAGGCGGGCTTGCGCGGCGGCCCGACGGGGGATTTGTACGTGGTGCTCCACGTCAAACCGCATGAGATATTTCAACGCGACGGGGATGATCTGGTCTGCGAAATTCCCGTGAGTTTCGTGCAGGCCGCCCTGGGTTCGGAGTTGGAAGTGCCGACCATGACTGGCAAGGCGCACATCCGCATGCCCGCCGGCACGCAGACCGGAACGACCTTCCGGCTCAAGGGCAAGGGCGCGCGCAATGTGCAGGGCTATGGCCATGGTGATTTGCACGTGCGCGTGACCGTGGAAGTGCCCGCGCACCTGAACAGCGCGCAAAAGGTCAAGCTGCAGGAATTCGCCGAGCTGTGTGACGCGAATGTAAACCCGTTGAGCAAGGGGTTTTTCGACAAGGCGCGAAGCTTTTTCAAATGAACCGCCGCCACGCCATTGTGCTCGACGCCCGACCTCAATCTCCATGCACCGTTTTTATTTGCCGCCCGCGCAGACGCGCAATCCCGAGCTGACCCTGTCCGAGCGGGACACGCACCACGCACTCAACGTCCTGCGGGTGCGGCCCGGCGAGCGGGTGGTGGTGCTGGATGGCGCGGGGCAGGAGTTGCTGTGCGAAGTCCGCGCGGTGGATCGCCACGCTGTCACGCTGGCGGTGCGGCAGAGGAATTTCATCCCGGCATTGCCGTACCAATTGACCTTGCTGCAAGCGGTTCCGAAGGGGAAAACGATGGATGCGATCGTGCAGAAGGCGACGGAACTGGGTGCGCATCGCATCATCCCGATATTGTCGGAGCGCACGGTGACGCAGATCGACGGTGACGTTGCCGAAAGCAAGGCCAACAAGTGGGAGGCGGCCGCAGTCGAGGCGATCAAGCAATGTGGCTCCGCGTGGCTGCCGCAGGTGGAATTGCCGCTGAGTCCGCCGGCATTCCTGGCGCGCCGGGACAAGTTCGAGTTGGCGTTGATCGCCTCGCTCCAGCCGGACAGCCGGCATCCGCGCGAATATTTCCAGGCGTTTCAATCGGAGCAAGGAGGATTGCCGAGATCGGTTTGTGTCTGGGTCGGGCCGGAAGGCGATTTCACGCCGGCGGAGATTAACGCGGTCAAATCGAGCGGTGCGCTGCCGATAACGCTTGGGCCGTTGATCCTCCGGAGCGAAACCGCCGCCATTTATTGTCTCTCCGTACTGAACTACGAGTTGCAGGCGGCCGAACTCAATGCCCGAGAATCGCGCGGATAGCACCGATTCCTGGCTGAGGGCAGGTTTACCGGAATTTAACCGCAAAGAACGCCAAGAGCGCATAGACAGGAAAGAAAGAGTTCATTTTTCCTGCCCGAAATGACATTCGCGTTGATTCGCGTGATTCGCGGGCAGCAATCGCGCCAGCAACAATTGGAAACAGACAAAACTCCCCGGCGGCTCGTGCGGCCTCATTTTGCCGGCACCAATTTTTGAAACTCCGGGGTCGGGCGCAGTCTGACGAAGTGTGAATCCTGGGCCGCGAAGGCGCGCAAATCCCGGGCTTTTGGATCTTGTTTCAGACGCAGGGCGCTCAGCGTCAGTGCCTGGCTGAGAGCGGTCATCGCGGCGGGATTTTTTCCAATCGTGGCTTCCACAGTGGAGAGGTCATACCAAGCCTCGGGATTGGCTGGGGTAACTTTGACCAGGCGCACTAGCACGCCTTCCAACCTGCCGGCGTCCTGCCGGAGGGCATACACCTGCGCGGCATTCATCAAGGTGCCCGCGTCGGCCAGAGGATTGGCTAAATGCTGTTCCGTAAT
>JAYUBJ010000049.1:0-8731 GCA_043740915.1 Verrucomicrobiota bacterium | reverse complement strand
GCAAAGGTGCTGGTCCCCAACGTGGCCCAAGTGTTTCCACCGTCCGTCGTGCGCAACACGCCGATGTGTGCGCCGCCGACCGCACCATAGCTGCTGAGCCGCCCGCTGCCCGCCACGAGGGTTTGAGACGTTGCATCGGTCGGATCGAATTCGAGCGACGTGATGGACTGCGAGGCCAGCCCGTCCGTCAAAGGCGTCCACGTGGGATTGGCTGCCGTGGCATTGGCCGTTCGCCAGACGCCGCCGTTGACGGCGCCGATGTACAGGATATTGGGCAAGGTTGGGTGTGCGGCGATGCCTTGAATGGCACCTGAAACCGGATTGTTGGGTGGAATACCTACCTGCGCGTTTAGCGTGGGTGCCGGGCCAAGGCTTTTCCAAAGGAAGCCGACTTGCCCGGTGGGTGCCGAGGGTCCGCTCGGAACAGAGGCGGGCAGAACGCTCCTTAATGCCTCAGATCCACTGGGGGCGGGCCGGAGGAACGCGGGCGGAGCATTTTGCGCCGCGGCGATTCCCAGAGAAAGGCAAGGCGCGAGGAGGCAAGCGAAAGAGAATCGGCGGAAACCCGGCCAAGCCGGGCGGGACAATGTGGGTAGGAATGGGTTCATGGTTATGTATTTCGGCCGCTCCAAGCGGCGGTCTGATTGTCAGTCGCCGCAGGAATAAACCACGCGCGCCGCTAAAATCGGCGGCATCAGGTCGGCTGGATATTCGGCGTGTATCACAAGCGGATCACAAAATTGCCTGTTTTTCGCCTGCGGAAAAATTGCCATCACTTTTCTCCGCTGAGGCAGGGTGGTTGAACATGGTCAGAACCACCGAGATAAGCAAGATTATTCAGGGTCGGTGTGCGCGTTCCGGTTCATGCCGCCAGACTTTACATTCGTCGGCCACTTCATAGAATCCCCGCCCATGAATTCATCGACACGCCTGCTGGTGGCTGCCCTCGGTTTCGCTTTCAGTTTAAGTTTCGCCAAGGCGGACGATTGGCCGCAATGGCGCGGGCCGAAGCGGGATGGTGTTTCCACCGAAACCGGCCTGCTCAAAGCCTGGCCCGCCGGTGGCCCGCCGCTCGCTTGGAAAGCGCGCGGTTTGGGCGTGGGCTTTTCCAGTGTCTCCGTCGCCGACGGCAAAATTTTCACGATGGGCGACGGGCCGGACATGAGTTCCGTCCGCGCGTTTGATGCGAACAACGGCAAACCACTCTGGTCCGCGCCGGTCGGCAAGCCCGGCGGCAATTATGCGGGCACCCGTTGCACGCCGACGGCGGACGGCAATCTGATCTATGCGCTGGGGCAGTTCGGCGACCTGGTTTGCGTGGAGGCGAAGTCCGGCCGCGAAGTATGGCGCAAGAATCTGCTGAAGGATTTTGGCGGCCAGTACGCGGGCTGGAATTATACCGAGTCGCCGCTGGTCGATGGCGACCGGGTCATGGTCACCCCCGGCGGATCGCGCGGAGCCATCGTGGCCTTGAACAAAAAGACCGGCGCGACGAGCTGGCAGAGCAGGGAGTTCACCGACCAGGCCGCCTACGCTTCGCTCATCCAGGTGGAAATCGGCGGACGGCGGCAATACGTGCAGTTGACCGAAGCCAGCGTGGCCGGCGTGGCCGCCGACAACGGGCAGTTGCTCTGGCGCGCGCCCCGCCGGGGTGCGACGGCGGTGATCCCGACACCGATTTTTTTCGACAATCAGGTTTATGTGACTTCGGGTTATGGCGTGGGTTGCAACTTGTTCAAAATCTCGCCGGCGGGCGCGGCCTTCAGCGCGGAACAGGTTTATGCCAACAAGGAAATGGTTAACCACCACGGCGGCGTGGTGCTGCTCGGCAATTATCTCTACGGCCACTCCGACAGCCGGGGCTGGATTTGCCAGGAATTCAAAACCGGCAAAACCGTCTGGAGCAATCAAGGCGTCGGCAAAGGCTCGCTGACCTGCGCCGACGGCCACCTCTATTTGCGGGGCGAAGACGGCAGCGGCGCGGTGGCGCTCGTCGCGGCCACACCGTCGGGTTACCAGGAAACGGGCCGGTTCAACCAACCCGACCGCAGCAACCAAAAAAGTTGGGCGCACCCGGTCATCGCCAATGGCAAGCTCTACCTCCGCGACATGGATGAGCTGCTCTGTTATGACGTGAAGCAGAAATAGGGCTCAACCCCCACGGTGCTTCGCCATGCGCTGCTTGATGCGCTCGCGCACCTTGCGGCGGAGTTCACCAGGCAATTCGGTCCACCGCGTTTCCGCCACGTCGCGCTGCAACACGTAAGTGATATGCGGCACCAGCGTGCGGGAAATGTCCTCCGGCGAGGTGTTTTTCACGTGGATGTCCGGCACCAGGGCGACGCCAATCTTGCTGAACACGTGATGCACGAACGCCGAGCAGTAGAGCGATTTTTCCCGCGCCAACACATTGTCCTCGCCCCGTTTCTCCGGGTTGCGCAACGTGATCAGAGTCCCCAACAACTCGCGCAAGGAATACCGCGTGCGATTGGCCACCAACTCCAACCCTTCGCGTACTAGTTGGCTGGTTTGTTCCTCGGATAAATTGAAATCCAGCACCGCCAGCCAACTATACAGTTTTTCGTCGTGGTATTTCGTAACGCGGTTTTCCTGCACCCCCAGCGAAATATGCTTGCGGATCACCTGCAGATCCGACTCGATGACCCAATGATGGCCATCAATCCGACGGCCTTGAAACAGCAGCGCGTGCGACCACTGGCTCCACTGCTTCTCGGTGCCCACATGCCGTTCCGCCCGGCGGATCACCCGGTCAATCAACGATACCCCGCCGGAAAGTCCGATGCAGCCCGGCCGCGCATATTTCTCCAGAAACTCCTGGTTGGACAATCCGGTCACGGGAATAATTTCATTCATGTTGGAGCCTTCCTCCCGAGTGTTGAAAACATGGCGGTGCATACCACGCCACCCCCTGACCCTTTTCCTCTCCCCCACTGGGGGCGAGGGCGCCCGATTCCGAAACGTAGCGCGACCATCTTGGTCGCCTCCCCTCGCTCTGGACAGGGCGGACGAAACGCACAGAGCGCGTGAGGAAAGGAACGTTCGTGAAACATTCGGCTCTCATTGGGAATTCTAACTATTTCCTCGCCTCGAGGATCGCCTCGAGCGTCACGCGCTGGCCGGCACGCACCACCACAATTTTCACGGCCTTGCCAATCTTTGCCGCGTCCATCGCGTAGGTGTAATCGTAAATGTTCGCGATCTTTTGCCCGTTGAATTCCACGATGATGTCGCCACCCTTCAATCCAGCCTTTTCCGCCGGACTCCCGCCGCGCGTGCCGGAAAGTTTCACGCCCTGCACCTCCGTCGCATAATCCGGAATCGTGCCGAGATAGGCGCGCATCTGCTCGCGGCCACCGCCGCCCGTGTCGCTGCGAGCCACTTTCGCGTAGTCGGGACGCTCGCCCGCCCGCACGAGGTCGAGCGCGAGGCCGTGCGCGAACTTTGTGATCCGCTCGAGGCCGTCGTAATCCAACGTGTCGGCCCGGTCCGCCGGTCGGTGATACTCGTCGTGGCTGCCCGTGAAAAAGTTCAGCACGGGGATGTTTTTTGGATAGAACGTGGTCACGTCCGTCGGCAGGTAAGGATCCTCCTGCAACGCAAGATTGAAACCCGCGACGACATTCCGCTTCTCGACCAGCTTGCGCCACGCGCCCGATGAACCAATGCCCTGGAGCGTGAGTTTGTTGTCGCGCAGCCGTCCGACCATGTCGAAGTTTACATACGCCACAACGTTCGACAGCGCCACGGTAGGATGTTCGGCGAAATATGCGGAACCGAGCAGGCCCAACTCTTCGCCCGACCACAACGCGAAAATAATGCCGCGCCGGGGTGGCGATTCCCGCTTCTCGACCACGTTGAATTCCTTCGCGAGTGATGCAGCCAGTTCGAGCACGGCGGCCGTGCCGGAGGCGTTGTCGTCCGCGCCGGGGTGGATCTTGCCCTCCTCGTCCTTGCGCGCGAAACCGCCGGTTTCGCCATGGCCGAGATGATCGTAGTGCGCGCCGATGACAATATACTCGCGCGAGTTGTGCGGCGGGATTACGCCCACCACATTGCGATCGGTCTTCTTGATGTGCTCCACGGCAGTGACGAGGCGGACGCGGGCGTTGGTCAGCGCGAAGCTGCCGGGGGCGTGCGGGTCTTCTTTGTCGAGCGCGGCCTGGATGGTTTTCAAATCCTTCCCGGAACCTTGAAACAACTGCTCCGCCACACTGCCGCTGATGGACGCGGCGACGATGCCCGAACCGCTCACGGTGCTCTCGAAAGTGAGCGCGGCGAGCTGGCCGGCGTTCGGTGACGTGGGCCCGGTCACGACGAGCAATGCCTTCGCGCCGCGCGTGCGGGCGATGAGCGCCTTGTAGCGCAGGCCGGCGTAGCGGTTCAACTCCTGCCGGCGCTTGGCGTCCACTTCCTCCGGCACGTAGCGCAACACGACCACGACTCTGTTCGAGACGTCGAGGCCGGCGTAGGAATCGTAGCCCTCGCCGAGTTTGCCCGGCACGCTCAGGCCGTAGCCGGCAAACACGACCTCGCCCTGCGCCTCGCCACTCGCGGAAAAAGAAAGCGGCCGGAAATCCTTCTCCGGCTCGAAGCTCGTTGGGGGGCTCCCAGTGTGGGTGATGGCGAGAGAATTTTGGTTCGTCAAGACGCGGACACCGGAGTTGAAGGTGAAATCCTGGAAAAAAGTGTAGTTCGCGTCGAAGGGTTTCTGCCCCGAGATTGGAATGGCGGGCGAAACGGGTAACAGCCCCGCGCGCGCAAGGTGGCTGGCAACGTAATCCGCCGCGAGCTTCGCCCCCGGAGTGCCCGTAAGCCGGCCGTCGAGCGCGTCCGAGGCAAGAAAACCCACCTCGGCCTGGAGATCGGCGGATTTGATTTCCGATGAAAACGCCTCGAGCGAGGCAGATGCAGTTGGCTGGATGCGCGCTGCCTTGATGGGTTCCGCCGACTGATTACTGGTTACTCGATACTGATTACTACCTGCCTCGCTCCGCTTCGGTGCCGCATTCAACGCCCCCAACGCCGCGTCGTGATTCCAATCCGCCATGAAGAGTTGCGATTTGCCATCCGTGGTCCGGCCTGAGGTCCAGCAGAGTTTCTTGCCGTCCGGCGAAAAGACCGGCAGGCCATCAAAGCCATCCGTGAAAGTCACGCGCACCGGTTCGCGCGCGCCCAGCGGATCCACGAGGAACAGTTCGAAATTCGCGAAGCCAAGTTTGTTTGCGGTGAAGATCACGTATTTGCCCGACGGATGAAACATGGGCGCCCAGGACATCGCGCCAAACGTGGTCAGCCGGCGTTCATCCGAGCCGTCGAGCTTCATCGTGAACACGTCCGCCGTCACGCCGTTCGTTTCGAATCGACGCCACAGGATGCGTTGGCCGTCGGGCGAAAAGAACGGCCCCCCATCGTAGCCGGGCGTGAACGTGAGCCGTTTCTGCCCCGAGCCATCGGCGTTCATAATGTAAATCTCGCCGAAATAAGCCGGGTCCACCTCCAACAGTCTCAACTCGGCCGCGGAAAGCTTGTTCGTCGGATACGCGTCCCGTAGCGAGCAGAAGATGATGCGTTTGCCATCGGGCGAATAGCTGCCCTCCGCATCGTAACCGGGCGATTTCGTCAGTTGCCGAAGTTTTGTGCCATCACGTTTGGTGACGAAGATATCCATGTGTTCGTCGTAGTCCCACGAGTAACGCCGTTGTTTGCCACTGGCGCGGAAATCGAGTTCGGCCTGCTGTTTCGCGCGCGCGTCCGGGTCGAGATGCGTCGAGGCGAAGAGCACTTCATCGCTGCCGGGGCGGAAGAAGGAGCACGTCGTTTTGCCATAGCCGGGCGAGACGCGATGGCTGTCGCCGGTTTCCAGGTCCAGCAGGTAAATCTGGTAAAAGGGATTGTCCGCCTCGCGTTCGCTCTGGAAGATGAGCGCCTTGCCATCGGGCGCAAAGTAGCCTTCACCGCTGCGCTTGCCTTCATAGATGAGTTGGCGGGTGTGGGTGAGGAACTGTTGCTCGCCCGCGGTTGCGGGTTCTGCCGCGCCGACGCCGAAAGTGCACACCGCTCCGATCAGGCAGAGAATCCATAACCGGCGAAAATCCGCGAATCGTGTCCCTGAACCTATCATTGGTAGGGCGGCGCTGCGGCGCAGCCTTGTTCTCCGTTCACAGCTCGCGCGGATGAAATATGGGGCCGCGCGGCAGCGCAGCCCTACCTGGTTCATGGCGACGACGAGGCTTGATCTGCAAATCCGGTTCATGCTCAGGTGTTATTCAGCCACAACCACCCGCAAAAATCACCAAAATGATTTGAGGATTGAGCCAGGCCGGGTCCATTCCAGTTTCTTCCTTCCGCGCCATCCGCGAAATCCGCGGTTCTTTCCCTCCTCCTTCAGACTTTGGCTGGAAAATCTTTGACCGCGGATCGCACGGATGACGCGGATCGGGTGGAAAAAATGGAAACCAGTTTGACCCGATGTATGCCGGGGCCAGCGGGGTGGTTTGGAGGATTTTGGATGAACAGAAATAAACCAAGAAAACAAAGGCTGAAGCCCTCTTGGTTCTCTTCGTTCGCTTCTGTTCAATCAGGTTCAGCGCTTGAGCCTCAAAAAAATCACCAACTCACTTTCTTCTCTCGGGAAACACTAACCTCTCTGCGCCGCTCATCAACCGTGATTGACGCGCACCATCTCTACGGTGCGTCCGGATCGAGCACGCGGTATTGGCGGTGACCGTCGGGATATGGATTCAAAGGGGTCGGTTCCTATTAATGGTAACTCCTGTTCCGACTCCTGCGCAGTTTACTATGCACGAGCCAGTGTTGTTGATAATAGGAACCGACCCCTTTTCGAGCTGCTTCAAGGGGCCGAAACGGCCGGTGGAGAATGTCAACTGGCACGACTGCCAAAAATTTCTGGAAAAACTTCGGCAGATGACGGGGCGGACAATCGCTCTGCCCACGGAAGCGCAGTGGGAATATGCCTGCCGCGCGGGAACGACGACCCGCTACAGTTTCGGTGACAGTGAGGCCAGTCTCGCGGAGTATGGCTGGTTCGGCGGCAATTCCAGCGGCACCACGCATCCGGTGGGCGAGAAGAAACCTAATCCGTGGGGCTTGTACGATATGCACGGCAACGTGTGCGAATGGTGCGCTGGCGGGCATTCTGACGCCCATTCGAACGGCGACGTCATCGACGCACCAGGCGCGTCATCGGATGGTTCTTGTGCGGTGTGCGGTGGTGCCTGGTATATCCCGGCGATCAGCCTGCGCTCGTCCTACCACCACAGCTCCACGCCGGACTTTCGCGTGAACCTCGTTGGATTCCGGTGCGTGTTGATAACACAGATGACTTCTTCATTTGCTTTATTTCTTCTGAGTGTGGGAACATGCGAAAATTTCGATGATACCGCCCATTTATATGGCTTCCGACTTCTTGCTGGATCGCCTTTCCTCCATTTCGGAGACATCTGGTGCTGGATTCCATTCCGAAAAACATCCCAGAAGTCTGCAAAAAAATCCTCATCGGAACCTAGTTCTCTGGCTGCTGAAGCGATAAAACTATTATCTTTCCAATCGTCTTGCGAATTGGTTTCGATGCGATGGAACCGCTCACATAATGCACAACCTATTGAAAGTGCTGCAAACGCCCCATCGCCATCGGGTATTTCTTTCAGCTTGCTTACTGGAATTATTATCCATCTTGTGAATTTTTCGAGATTTGTCATGGCTTATTTGCCTAACCTCTTGGAGTAAGCAGAAAAATTTCCACCTTTCCGGCTCTGCGCTTGAAAGCGTAGGCAAGGCTTAGTCTGCTGGTGGCCAATCATTTGCCATGATCGTGCTCCTGACGCCCAGTTCGGCCAAGGCAGAAGCCATGCAGAAGCAGCATTCATGTTAAGCGGCGTCCGTGCGCTTGCGGCGCGGGCGCTGCTTGGCGGAGATGGACTTGATTACCAGATACCCACCTCCCGTGGTGGGGAGCGGCGTCTTCGCCTGCGCCACGGCCGCCTGGATCAGGGTCAGCACCTCGGGAGACTCAAGGGGCTGAATCGTCGGCAGGCGGATGAAACGGTTTTGCTTGCCACTGCCCAGGAGAAGTTTTTTCGGATCCGGCAACGTCGCCCCGTGGAGGAATGCCAAACCCACCCCATTGGCTGCGGCAGCGATGGAAAAAATGGCGTCTGACGCGCGTTCCGTCGAAGCATAACCGATGACGAAAAAATTGTAGTTGTCGTACACCAGTTCAATCGCGGTGGGCACAAGCTTGCGCATGGTGGCTCGGCAAGTTCGTATGTGCTTCGCGACCCTGGGGTCGAACTTGGCGATGAAGGCTGCCAACTGCTTCGCGGGCGGTGCCGAGGAGGCGGCCGATGGTGCGGGTGATTTCATAATGTGATGGTTGTCGCCGGATTTTCAGATTGAATAAAGATCTTCCGGCCGATCCCGCTCTGCGCATACCCGAGACTGCGGGACTTGGTTTTCCGATTGTCCAGTTTTTGCCATGAAGGTGGGCACTAAGCCCAATTTGTTCAAGGTGGAAGCAGAGCTGGCGGCACAGCTCCGTTTAATGCAAGGGAGTCAGGGAGAATCCGCGGTTCGTGAAACGCCGTGAACCGTGTGGCTGAACCGGACCGCGAGTTGTCCCAACTCGCAGCGCGTGGCGGAACCGAGGCGGCTCGTGTTAATTTCGACGCTGGCGGGTGGGCGACGCGCTGCG
>JAYUBJ010000048.1:0-2649 GCA_043740915.1 Verrucomicrobiota bacterium | reverse complement strand
ATTTATTTCCCATCAGGACAAACGCCTGGGGCCTTACTCCCTCGAGGAAGCCCGCGACCTGGTTCAACGCGGTGCCGTGGGGCGTTCGGATCTGGCCTGGCAGGACGGCGACGCCAGCAGTGTTCCGCTCGACCGGTTCTTGCAAACGTTGCCTCCTGCGGATGCCATACCCACGGCAACGGCGCGCTCGATGGCCGTGAATCCGATGAGCCAGCTTCGGGACCCGATGGAGAACACCGCGCTCAACTGGCTCTACACCGCGTCTGTTCCGGTCTGGTTGCTGCTGCTGTGCTGGGTCGTATTCACACTCGGATTTGGCTTGTTTCCAATCTTCATTCTTATTCTCGCGCGGAAATGTGGCGACTGGTGGTTTGCCGCGCAGCTCAAGACCCAGGCCGTGCGCGTTTCGGAAACGCAGTTGCCGGAAGTGCATCAGGCCGTCAAACACTGCGCCACTTGCCTGGGTATCGCCCCGCCAGCCGTCTATGTCCTGCCACAAAATGTCTGGAACACCCTGGCCGTGAAACTCGCCGGCCATCGTCCCGTCGTCCTGCTCTCCGGCGCCGTGGACTCCATCCTGCGCAAGGGAGATCTGCAGCAACTGACCTGGCTGGTCGGCCACGAACTCGGCCATCATGCCGCCGGACATTTCCTCATCAAACGGCGCCTCGCAGGACTGGGAAGCTGGATGTTCTGGTTGTACTTGTGGTATTCGCGACGCGCGGAATTCACCTGCGACCGGGTGGGCTTGTATTGCTCGGGCAGCCTTTACGCCAGCCAGCGCGCACTCGTCAACGCCACCGTCGGCGCGCAACTCGCCGATAAATTAATCGTCACCGATGCCCTCGCGCAATGGCGCCAGCATCGGGAAGAACCTTTGGTTAAACTTCGGATCCTTTTCTCCGCCCGTCCGCAACTGTCCGCGCGCCTCGAACAACTCGCCGCTGCCGCCAAGGAATTCGGCATGGCGAACTCGCACACCTCTTAACCGTCGCATGAATTTCAACCACGGTCTTCCGCTCTTCGTCCCTTCCGTTGCCCCCGCGCTCGACCCAGCTTTCCGCCCCGCCGTCCTCGCCAACCGCGCGTTCCGTGCCGCCGTCCAGGCGTCCGGCAGAGCCCTGCCGATCCGCCTCGCGCTCGAACAGGCCGATGGCTCGGTGTTCCATTACGCCACGGAGATTTTCGCCGACAGTGGAACGCCGTTCACCAGATCGGCACGTTCCCCCGCCGATCAGGAGATCAGCGCTCCGTCGGAGGCCAACTTCACCTACCTCGAGCGGCTCGTGAAATTTCTGCTCTGGAGCTGGGGCGGCTGGAAAATATATTTCGACGGACCGAATTCTTTGGGCCAGCAACTCGCCCAATATTTCCTCAACTCGGCCACGGGCAAATTTGATTCGAATCTCATCGGCGAAAAAATTTACGACCGACCCATCGAAGTTGTCGTCACGAGTTATCTACCACCACCGCGCGCCGCCACCAAGCCGCTCGGCCGCCACTTGAACGGCTGCCGCATCGGGTTTGACCTCGGCGGCAGCGACCGCAAAGTCGCCGCGGTCGTGGATGGCCAGGTCGTGTTCAGCGAGGAAACGGTTTGGGATCCGTATTTCCATCCGGACCCCCAGCATCACTTCGACGGCATCATGGACTCGTTGAAAAAGGCCGCCGCGCACCTGCCACGCTTGGATGCGATCGGCGGTAGCGCGGCGGGGGTCTATGTGAACAACCGGGTCAAGGTCGCCTCGCTTTTTCGCGGCGTGTCGCCGGATGTTTTTCACCGCCGCGTGAAGGATTTGTTCTTCGAGGTGCAGCGTGCGATGGGCGGCGTGCCGCTCGAGGTCGTGAACGACGGCGAAGTCACGGCGCTCGCGGGTTCAATGGCGCTCGGCCAGAACGCCGTGCTCGGCCTCGCGCTCGGCACAAGTCTCGCCGCCGGTTATGTCACGCGCGACGGCAACATCACCTCGTGGCTCAACGAACTGGCCTTCGCCCCGGTGGATTACAATCCCGACGCGCCACGGGACGAGTGGAGCGGCGATTACGGCGTGGGTGCGCAGTATTTCTCGCAACAAACCGTGGCGCGCTTGCTGCCGGCGGCGGGCATCGAAGCTGACCCGCACATGCCGCTCCCCGAAAAACTCAAGCACGTGCAGTCGCTCATGGCCCAAGGCGACGAGCGCGCGCGGAAGATTTATCAAACCATTGGCACCTATCTCGGCTACGCCATCGCGCACTACGCCGATTTTTACGACTTTGACCACGTGCTCATCCTCGGCCGCGTGACCAGCGGTTCGGGCGGCAACCTCATCCTTGCCGGCGCGAAGAAAGTGCTGCAGCTTGAGTTCCCCGATCTGGCGAGCCATATCGCCTTCCATCTGCCGGATGAAAAGGACAAACGCCACGGCCAGGCGGTCGCAGCGGCGAGTCTGCCGCAACTCGCAAATCGATGAATTGTCCTTAACCGGGACTTCGAAGTGGGAATTGTTTAACCACGGATCCCGCGCGGGCGGGACGGATGAACGCGGATGGCGGCAGGGCATCAGGAAGGTCCGTCATTCCAAAAGGTCATGCACAGCGGAAATAAACCGTTCCCCTCCTCGACCTGGGTTCCATCCGTGTCGCTCCGGCCCGCCCGCGCGGGATCCG
>JAYUBJ010000047.1:0-8773 GCA_043740915.1 Verrucomicrobiota bacterium | reverse complement strand
GATGGGGAAGAAATCCAAGCTGAAACCCGAGCAGTTGCAATTGGTGGAGCGCTACACCGACGCGTTGCGCAAGCCGGTTTCGCCACCGGCAAATCCGTAGCTTCTGGCTGAGAAATGGGGGGAACGGGCTACCAGCCTGTTTTCGGCGGCAACTTGCCGCCGAGAGCCCGGTGGAACAGGCCCGTGGCTCCCGGCCGTTGAATTGACAAACCGGAAGCCGTGTCTTCTCCCACTCCTCCATCGGATGGAGGAGTGGGCCGGGGCGAGGAAAAAGCACAACTGCTTGTGTCCGGCCTGGCCAATTTCTCCTTCCCCCACTCTCTCCATTGGATTACGGTTGCCGCCATTCACCGGCACCTGGTCAGGATTCGATTATGAAACGTCGCCTGTTGTCAGCACTTGCTTTGTTTATGGCTGTTGCTCCCTCGCTCCGCGGCGCCGATCTCCGCATCGGGATGATCGGCTTGGACACGTCGCACGCCCCCGAGTTCACCCGGCGGCTCAACGATCCGCAGGACAAAAATTTTGTCCCCGGCGGCAAAGTCGTCGCGGCGTTCAAGGGCGGCAGTCCGGACCTCGAGTCGAGCGCGTCACGGGTGGAGGGTTACGCGAAGGAGTTGCAGGAAAAATACGGCGTTAAAATCTACGACACGATCGAGGAATTGTGCCAGAACGTGGATGTCGTGATGATTGAAAGCGTGGACGGCCGTCCGCATTTGCAGCAGGCGCTGCCCGTCTTCAAGGCGGGCAAGCCGGTGTTCATCGACAAACCGCTCGCCGGCTCGTTGCGTGATGCCATCAATATTTTCCGGCTCGCCAAACAATATAAGGTGCCGGTGTTCAGTTCCTCGTCGCTGCGCTATTATCCCGGGGTGATCGACGTGAAGCAGGCGGACTACGGCGAGTTGCGCGGCGCAATCTCCACCGGCCCCTGCTCGCTCGAACCGCATCATCCCGACTTCTTTTGGTACGGCATTCATCCGACCGAGGCGCTCTTCACCGTCATGGGCACCGGCTGCGAATCGGTCGTCCGGACCTCGACGAAAGACACCGATGTCGCCACGGGCGTCTGGTCCGGCGGCCGGGTCGGGACGCTCTACGGCATCCGTAACGGTTCGGCGCCGTATCGCGTGACGGTCTTCGGGACGAAAGCGGTGGTGGACCAAAAATCCGGCGGCGACTACACGCCGTTGATCCGCGAGATCATCAAGTTTTTCCAGACCGGCGTCGCGCCGGTATCGCCGGAGGAAACCATCGAAATGTTCGCCTTCATGGAAGCGGCGGATGAGAGCAAACGCAAAGGCGGCAAATCCGTGAAGCTCAGTGACATCATCAAGAAACACAGCCGGTGAGCTGCGGGCCGGCTACCCACCCGTTATTAACCTGCCTTTCCTTTTGTAGGAGACGGGGTGACGAGTCTATAATTTCTTCGGTTGCTGAAGGGTAAGTTAGAGACTCCTCACGTCGTCACCTGCGCTTTCAAAGGGCGGTCAAGCCGGCTTTTCGCTCCGGCTTCCCGCCGCCAGCAACTGCGCGAGCAATTCACTCTTCTCTGGAACCAGCGTGATCCGGCCCTTGCCTTCGATCATTCGCTGGGTTTCCAAAACATCGAACAGCGCCCGGGCAACTTCCGGGTCGTTGGAGATTTTGTGCAGGGCCTGGCCGACAATCAGCGGCCGCATGGCGGCCGCCCGCGCGAACTCGATCGCCGCCTGGCGTTCCGCCGTGCTGGTGATGATGCTCACCTGGTTCGCGCCGTCCTGCTTGATCGCCGAGGTGACCTGGCGCAGGCGGTTGACCACTTTCTCCTCGATCTGCTTGATCATGCCCGCGTCACGGAAATGCACTTTGCGGATGTAAACCGACCCGAGCTTGTAGCCCCATTCGTGCGATTTGGTCGAGACTTCCTCGCGCACGGTTTTGCTCATGGCGTGGCGGTTCTCCATCATGTTGTCGAGCCGCAGATTGCTCAGGCAACGGACGGTCGCGTTGCTGACGTTGGCCCCGATCGAGCCGCGCGGGTCGGTGTTCTTGAACAGGTAGGCCACCGGGTCGCTGATGAACATTTCATACCAGATGCCGATGCCCATCGGCGCGCCTTCCTCGGAGTTGACCGGCTGGCTGCGGAGATATTCCTGGTCGAGCCGCATGTCGAGGACGTGGCATTGGCCGATCCAGTTTACAAATGGCGCGCGCCAGCCCAGCTTAAGCCAGAGGAAATAGATCCCCGGCTCATCGAGAATGGCGAGCACCTTGCCGAACAGGACATACACGCGGCACTGCTGCTCGTTGACGATCGCGTAGATGCCGAAGGCGCGGGCGAACCCGAACAAGATGGGAACGCCGATGAGGCAGGCGAAAAACGTAACGAGGGCGGGGACAAAAAAGCTCATGATTTTGCCTCCAGGATGATTTGCTGGGCCCCGCTGTACAGCGACAGCCGCACATTGCGCAAATAGGCGGGCAGCGCCTCCGGCCCGCTGGCTTTCAACGCCGTGAGCTGCTCGGCCAGCGAGTTCAAAGGCTCGACTTCCGCGTGCGCCTTGAGCGTTTCGATTTCGACGGCGCGCCTGGACTGGACAATTTTCTGGTCCGCCCCCGCCTGCGCCAGGCTGATGTCGGAGGAAACCTGGTTGTGCGCGGTGTTGATGGCCGCCAGCGCAGACTCGACTTCCGGCGGGGGATCGATGCCGGTGATGAGCGAGGCATCGAGCACCATGCCGTAGCGCGCGGCGGAGGAAAGGCACTCGGTGTCCATGTGCTCGTTGAGGTCGCGCAGGTTCTTGCGCAGGTCATTGATGGAAATGCCGGAGACAGCGTTGATGTCCGAGGCATTGGCCGCGCCGCGCGGCGCGGGGGCCTCGAAGTTGGCGATGCGCTCGCGCAGCACGGAGACGAAGTAGCCCATGATATGCACGATGGGACGTTTGACACCGAACAGACAGGCGTAAAGATTGCGCTCGGAAACGCGGTAGCGGATTTGCCCGGTCAAACCCGTGTTCAATTGATCCTTCGTCACCGCCTCCAAGAGCGTCCCGCTATTGTTCGCCGAAGGGTTCTCGGGGTCGAAGGCCATGTTGACGGTCTGCGTGGCGATGGAAACCTTGTGCACCTTTTCCCATGGCCATTTGAAATAGGGTCCGCCCGGCGGAATGACGCGGACCTGCGGATAGGCGTAGCGCTCTTTTTCCTCATCGCGCAGGTGGTCGGCGATGGGATCGCTGAGCGTGGTTTTGTTTTCAATGCGCTCCGCGCGGCCGAAGCTGGTTTTCACCGCGCGCTCGTTTTGATCGACCGAGTACAGCCCGGCCACGAGATAACGCAACAGGAACCAGGCGATGAAACCGAAGAGGCATCCAAGTATAAGCATAAATGGTGGGGTTAAGTTCGCCTCTTTATTACCCAACCGTGGACAGAAAACCAATTACAAAAAGGGGGAGGATTTTCTAATCCGGAAACCCGAACAATTCCATCACCGCCTTGCCCACTCCGTCGCGCGTCACGTAGAACGGTCGCTTCTCGATTTCGTAGCCGTGCTTGGGAGAGATGCCCAGCGCCCGATAAATCGTGGCGTGCAAATCCTCGATGACCACGCGTTTCTCGATTGTCTTGCACGGACGCTCGTCCGCGGTGACGCCGTGCAGGTATCCCTTTTTGATGCCGCCGCCGAACAGCAGCACGCCGCCGGCGTCGGTGAAATGACGGTGCATGCCGTAGTGCTCCGGGCCTTGCATCTTGTCGGGCACTGGCACCTGGCCCTGCACCTCCTTGCCGGGTTTGCCCTCGGTCATCATGTCGCGGCTGAATTCGCTGGCCAGCACGATGAGGGTGCGGTTGAGCAGGCCGCGCGCCTCGAGATCGAGCACGAGTTGCGACACCGGACCGTCGATCATTTGCTTCATGTTCACCAGCCGGTTGTGGCCATTCTCGTGCGTGTCCCAATTCAGAAACGGAATGTATTCCGTGGTGACCTCGATGAACCGTGCGCCGACTTCCGCCAGCCGACGCGCCAGCAAACAGCCGAGGCCGAACCGACCGACGGTCTGTTTCTCGTAATTGCCATCGCGGGTAAACGCCGCGCCGGAGACCTGGCCGAGGTCCACGCCGGGCGGCAAAAACTTTGCGACCGACTCCTTCGGCTCGAGGGAAAGATCGAAGGCCTTCGCGGCGGGTGAACTGAGCAGCCGATGCGCGTTGTCGAGTGAGCGGAGCAATGAATCTTTTTGATACTCGCTGCCGTGTCGGCCAACCGGACTGGCCTCGACAAGCTGTTTGTAAAACTTGTTGCGATCTTGAAAGCGTCCCGGACTCATGCCCGCGGGGGGTTGCACGCTGGCGGCGGCCTGGTCGGGATACGGGATGTTGAACGGGCCATATTCGCTGCCCAAAAAACCGGCGTTGTGAAAGGCCTTCAACTCCTCGCCCTCGCCGACGTCGAAGCGCTGGCCGATGTTGATGAAGGCCGGCACCGCCGGGTTCAGCGGGCCGAGCGTCCGCGCGATCCACGCGCCGAGATGCGGCGCGGCGACCGTCTGCGGCGGCGCGTAGCCCGTGTGCCATTGATACTGATGTCGCGAGTGCAAGATGAAACCAAGGTCGCCCGCGGTGTACGTGCGGATCAGCGCGCCACGATCCATGATGCGGCCAATTTTCTCCAAGCCCTCAGAAATTTTGATATTATCCACCGCCGTGTCGATCGCAGGAAAAGTGCTGAGGACGCGGTTCGGATCAAGGCCCACCTCGAACGGCGTGTAACGCTTGGGATCGAACGTCTCGGTGTGCGCCATGCCACCGCCCATCCAGAGCACGATGACCGTGTCGGCGGTCGGGGCGATTTTTTCAGGCGGTTCGGCGGCGCGCAGGGAGCGCGGATAACCCGCAGCCAGCGCGCCCAGCGTTGCGGCGCTGGCGTGCTTCAGGAAATCGCGACGTGACCAGGGATTCGTTTTCATGACTAATAAATCATTTGAAATTCCGGCAGCATGATCAAGCTCCACAAAAAGTCTTCGACGCCCTCCTTGTTCGCGGGTTGGCCGACAAGTTCCGCCGCCAGTTGCGCCTCGCGCGGCGTTGGCGGCCGTCCGAGTGCGTGCGTGTAGAGCCGCGTCGCCAGCTCGCCACTGCGGGCAGGTTTGGTGGCGAGCAAATTTTCCGAACCGCGTTTGAGCAGCGCGGCGAGCGTGCCGCCGTTGGTCAATTCCAGCGCCTGCAGCGTGGTCGCCGCGGACGCGCGCGTGGTGATGACCTGCTCGCGGTTGGGACGTCCCAGCGCGACCAGCAACGGATCCGCAGCCACGAGCGAGGCGCGCACTTTGCCCGGCGGCGCGTCCTTCACGGGCGCTTCGGCCTTCGCGTAGCCCGCGCCGGTGAGCAACGTGAGCGCGTCGCGAAATTGCTCGGCGGACAGGCGGCGGATCGCGGGGCCGCGAAACACAAAGCCCATTTCCTTCTGTTCACTGAGGTTTACGCCGGGCAACTGATACGCCCGCGACGTCAGGATGCGCTCCATAGTTTGCTTCAAATCGTAACCGTGATCGGCCAGATCCGCCGCCAGCCAGTCGAGCAGGTCGGCGTGCCACGGCGGATTGTCCATTTCATCCACCGGCTCGACCAAACCGCGGCCGAGAAACTTTGCCCACAGCCGGTTGACCATGGTGCGCGCCAACCGCCCGTCCTTCGGCGAGGTCACAATTTCCGCGAGTTGCTTGAGCCGTTCGGCTTTCGGGGCGTCCGCAGCGATGCTCCCCAACTCCGGATAGATGAATTTTACCGCCGCCTTTTTGCCGGTGGGTTTGTCGCAGCGGAACATTTCCAGCGGGCCGTCGGCGTAAATGCTCGCCAGGCCGTAGGCGTCGGCCAGCTCCCAGTCATTGATGAAGCTGTCGTGGCACGAAGCGCATTTGAGATTCACGCCCATGAAGATTTGGGAAATGTTTTGCGCCGCCTGCATCTGCGGCGCCTGGCTGGCGTTGACCGCGCCGCGCCAGTTGATGCCTTTGGTGAACCCTTCGCACTCGGGCGTGGGATTGATCAACTGCCCGACGAACTGGTTGAACGGCATGTTCGTGGCCAGCGCGGAATAGAGCCAGCCGGTGATCTGCTTGCGGCCGCCGTCGATGTAGCCGGTGCCGCGATAATCGTTGCGCAAGGCGTCGTTCCAAAACGTCAGCCAATGCTCGGCATAATGCGCGTTGTCCGCCAGCAGGCGTTTGACCAATTGCTCGCGTTTGTCGGGCCGCGAATCGGCGATGAACTCGTTCAACTCCTCCGGCGTGGGCAGCAGGCCGATGACATCCAGCCACACGCGGCGGGCGAATACACGGTCCTCGACCGGCGGCAGTGGTTTGATTTTGTTTTTCTCGAAGTAGGGCTGCAGGAACAAATCCACCGGGTTCGTCAGGCCGGATTTCTTTCGGGCCACGGGTACAGTCGGGTGGCGCGGTTCCATCGGCACCGTCACAGGTTTTTTGAAAGTGAATCCTTTTTCCCATGGTAAACCCTGATCGATCCAGGCGCGCAACAAACTGATCTGCGCCGGTTTCAGCCGCGAGCCTTTTTGCGGCATGACATTGTCGGGATTGAGCGCCGACACCATTTCGATGAGCGGGCTCGCGACGCTCTGGCCGGCAACTACGGCGGCACCGGATTCGCCGCCCTTGAGCAAGGCCTCGCGGGTGTCGAGGGAGAAATCGCCTTTGCGTTTGCCGTTGCCATGGCACTTGACGCAACTGGTTTCGAGGATCGGCCGGATTTCCTTCGTGAAATTGATTTTTCGTGTTGCGGGCGGAGGGAGCGCTTGGACCTGTTCCGGCGTGAGTTTGGCCTCGGCCAGCGCGCCACTGGCCAAGAAAAGAGTCAGCCACAGTTTGAGCGAATCAAGTTTCATTGCGAAGGCACGAACATACAACCGCGCGGACGAAAAAACAGCGGATTTTTGGAGGGCGGTCGAGTTTGTTCACCCCCGGACCGCGGTTTGTCCCTAAACCGCAGCGCGTCGCCAGCCATCCCGCGTCGAGATTATCCCAAGCCAACTCGGTTCCGTCACGCGCTGCGAGTTGGGACAACTCGCGGTCCGTCATGCGCGAAGCCTGCCGAACTCGTCGCGGAGTCGCGCACTGCTCCACCGCCATTCATTTGGCTCACGCACGAGCAACGCCTTCACTGGATTATTCTCAATATAACGCCGGGTCTTCAACTCATGCTTCGCGTCCCGCATGTAAGTATCAAAATAGTCTTCCGCCCAGAACGCGCCGGCACGCCGCAGAAGTTTGTTGGCCACCCGAGCGGTGTAGCGTTTTAATTCTTTGACGATTTTGGACAAAGAGGTATCGCCGACTTGGATCAGCAAATGAATGTGATTGGGCATGATGACCCACGCCAGCAGACCATACCAGTGCGTGTGATGGAACCGAAGGGACTCTTCGACCAACCCGGCTATGTCAGCTCGACGCAGCTGACATTCGCCTCGACCGCGGTCGAGGTAGGATTCCAGTTGCCGGCGGCGATCACCGTCGTTTTCAACCTTTAGCAATGCTCCCCATTCGGAACGCAGTGCGGTCGGGAAGGAATCCGAAAGGTGAAAGGTCACGAATTGAGTGAGGCCAGGCTCATCGCGGTGCGGCAGATAACCGCGTTCGTGCCAGCCTTGAAAACCGAGCTTGGCTTCGTCGCGTTTTGGTGCGGATGACCCTTGGCGCTTGCCGGAGACAAGTTCACGCACTCCGGGATTGTGCGGCGGACCAGAAAGATGCGGATGGGTTTCCTCGGACATGGTGGGGATTGAAACAGGAACACGGCACGATGCAATCTTCCGCTCCCCCGGACCGCGGTTTGTCCCCAAACCGCAGCGCGTCGCCAGCCGACCAGCGCTGATGTTATCCTGAGCCAACCCTCATCTGCCACGCGCTGCGAGTTGAGGACAACTCGCGCTCCGCTCCCGAGGACCGCGGTTTGTCCCAAACCGCAGCGCGTCGCCAGCAAACCAGCGCGGATGTTATCCTGAGACAAGTCCCGTCATTCACGCGCTGCGAGTTGGGGACAACTCGCGCTCCGCTCCCGAGTAGCGCGGTTTGTCGCAAACCGCAGCGGCTACGAACCTGCTTTCCCCTGGAGGTAATAAACCAAAATGTCTGCGGCCTGAGTTACGGCCAAGTTAAAACAGAAATAAAAAACCGACTCCCAAGTGCCGACTCGAGGAACCCACGCCGTTTTTGCCCGCCAAGTCAAACGGCGCAAACCACTCCTTCCGCGTCACTCCTTCCCCTTCAGCGCTTCCGCCGCCTCGATCTTTTCTTTGCGCTCGATGAGGGCCGTGAGCTTGGCCACGTCGCCAAACAACATCAGGTAACCACACCGGCTGCACATCCGTGCGCGCGTCGCCACGTTGCTGTCTTTGAGCGTCCAAAACCTCGTCTTCTTGGGCACGAAAAAACTTCGGCCGGTGCTCTCCAGCCGCCCTTCGACCATCTCATCGTGATGACACACCGCACAGACCAACTCCAATTTGATCAGATCCGGCTCGCTCGGATGGACCTCCACCACCGCGTCCAGATCCTCTTGCAGGAACCGCGTGGAATCACCCACCTTGCGATAGGTAATCTTGCCATCCTGCATCCACCGGTAAAGCGTCGGCTCGCTGATGGAAAGGTATTCGGCCGCTTCCTTGATCGAGAACCATTTCGGGCTGGAGACTTCTGCGGTAATGCTCATGTCGTCTAAATTACTATCATATTTATCACAAATACAACTGTATTTTCGACCACGCCACCTCGAA
>JAYUBJ010000046.1:0-2659 GCA_043740915.1 Verrucomicrobiota bacterium | reverse complement strand
TACCACTCCTGCACGCCGGAAGTCCTGGAGCGAATCATCCAGGAACATTTGATCCAGGGCAGACCGGTAACGCGATACGCCTTCGCCAAAAATCCGCTGGGGTAACCCGTTTCAACGAATAATGGGTGGCGGGCCTTGGCCCTTCGGCAGGGCGTTGCACTGGGTGTTCCCGCCGCGCGCCGGTGAATGCAGACGGAGGGCTTCCGCCATTTGAGTGTCGGAGGATTTCCTGACCCATTGCGAGATGACCTGCCGATGGTTCGCGACCAGCTCGAAGGCTTTTCGTGCAAAGGGAACGAGGACGGGTTGGGCCAGCCGCGCCGCCAGTTCGCGATATTCCTGCAAGGCATGGAGGCACATGATGTAGGCGTTGAGGCCTTGATAGACCGCGCCTTCGTCGCTGACCACGGTTAGTTCCCCGCCCGTCTGGAATTGTTCGATGCCCGGAAACCGGACGGCGGCTTCCGCTGAACGTTGCGGAAGGAATTTTAATTCGAGGAAGGTCGGCTCCGCGGCCAGCCACTCCCGACAGCGCACGCAAAAGGCGCAGTCGGGATCGTAGAGGACATAGAGCGTTTTCATAGGTGCCCAGGTTTGACGAAGCCTTGGGGCAGGACCGGCGGCGGTTGTTTGTGCAGGAGGGCACGGCGACGCATCTTGGAAAAGATGAACAGGTTAAAGAAGTGCATGCCGCCCAGCACGAGCAGCACCCAGCCGACTTTGGTGCTCAGGGTTTCGAGCGCCTCCTGCAGGTTGGCGGCCTTGGCTCCGTATTTGAGCGCCAGCGTCACGTAGCCGATGTTGATGAGGTAAAAGCCCACCACCAGCAGGTGGTTGACCGAGTCGGCCAGCGGCTCGTTTCCTAGGAAACTTTCCACGAGAAAAATGCGGCCGTTCTTGTGCAGCGTCCGGGCCACCCAGACGGTGAGGGCCACGCTGACCAGGAGATAGACCGCGTAGGTCCAGACAATCCAGGTCACCGGCGTGGGCGGGAGGGTTTCGGTATTCATAGTGTTCCTTTCTAATGTCGATTATATCTGTTATTTCTGTCTTTACAGAAATATAATAAATCAAGCCCGGCGGATTGCAAGGGGAAAGAAATGTTTACGGCCGCTTGGGCCGGTTCTGGTGCGCGCCGGGGTAAAACTGTTTGTGGATCTCCAGCAGGCGCGCCAGTTCCTGGATCGGCTCGGGATGATCCTCCACGCGCAAGTCGATGTAGCGGTCGTTGGCGCCGCCGAACCCCGCCTTCTCGCGCACCACCAGCAACGCCGCGGATTGTTTGCCGCGCTTGTCGCCGCCCGCGGCCTGGCCGGCTTGCAGCGCGGCCAGCAACCAGTCTGCCAGCTCCGATCCCTCCACTTTTTGCGCCGTCTCAAACGCCGTGGTCATCGCCGTGACCACCGCTTCACCCGCCAGCAAATTGCCTTGGACGCAGAAAGTCTTTCCTTCCTTGTGGCCCGCCCAGCTCTGGCATTGCTCGCCGGTGAAGCTCGCGCTGTTGCCCTTGCCATCCACGATGCCGAGCTGACGGACGGCGCTATGGGCATCTTCGTCGGTCAATTGCTTCATCGCTTCTTTCGCACTTTTCCCCGCGCGCAACAGCTCCAGCCCTTTCGCGCCGTAAGTCACATTGGCGGCCGCTTGCGTTGCGATTGCGCCGACCCCCGCCTGCGCCCACGGCACGACGCTGCCGACGCCAAAGAACTTGCTCTCCACCGCCACGCCCAGATCGCCCGTCACCGGATCAAACGCGACGATGGAAAAGGTGTTTACCCGCGGCATGGAGGCGGCGTGCGCTGAGGATGGGAGGGGCGACTGTATGTGGGTGTTATGCGTAGCGCAACCGGTGGCGAGGGATAAAAGCAGAAGCCTAAAAAGGATTTTCATTTGAGTGCCTTTCAAACGTTTGACGGTCGCTGCATTTCTGCGCGGTCTTCTCCCTCACCCGGTCCTGCCCATGAACTGGAGCGCCGATCTCCTGATCGGCCCGTTTCTAGTGTCGCCGCGCGGCTTGCCGATCGGAAGATCGGCGCTCCATGGTTCAGGGGATCGATTCACGGCTTCGGAGCCCCGGGCTGCTTCGGCAGGAACACCAGCTTCACGCCGCTGCCGGACCGGCCGGACTTGGTGATGTTGTCCAACAAGCTGTTAGCCGCAGCCGGTGCGGGCGCGGCCGCAGTTGCCGCGGGCTTCGCTTTCGCTTCCGCCAGCGTGGATTCGAGGGCGGAGCGGAGCGCATCCTCGACGAGTTGCGTGCAATGGACTTTCGTGGGCGGCAACGGACCGAGATCGGCGGCGAGTTCCTGGCCGGACATTTTCAATGCCTCTTCCGGCGTCTTGCCGCGGATCAACTCCGTGGCGAGGCTCGCGGCGGCGATGGCGGTCTCGCAGCCAAACGACTGGAACGTGGCACGGTCAATGACCTTGCGCCCGCCCTCCTGCCGAAACTTGATCCACATGCGGAGCGCGTCACCGCAGCCCGCGTTGCCCACGGTTCCCACGGCGTCCGCCCCGGCCATCTCACCCATGTTCTGCGGATTGCTGATCGCATCCGCAATGCGTTTTTGAAGGTCGTCGGTCATATTGATTCCATTCGATACCTCGGCATGTCCGTTTCAATTTCCTCGGCCCAGGCGTCGATGCCGCCGCGCAGGCA
>JAYUBJ010000045.1:0-2660 GCA_043740915.1 Verrucomicrobiota bacterium | reverse complement strand
CTGGCGCTAAAACGGCACGTGCTGCGTCACGGTCGCCTGCCGGATCAACTGGCGGCGCTGGTGCCGGAGTTCCTGCCCGAAGTGCCCGTGGATTGGTGGGACGGCAAGCCGCTTCGCTACCGCCTCAACACCGATGGCACTTACCTGCTCTACTCGGTGGGCTGGGACGGTAAAGATGATGGCGGCACACCCGCGCCGATGTTTTCGTGGAAAGTCGGGGAGGTGTCAGGTGATCAGGTCTGGCCGCAGGCCGTGCCTTGGGAGACAGATTCAACCCGGTAAGAATTCTGTAGTCTTGCGTCATGATTTCATCTGTAATCGGTGGAATAAAGAATGATTATGGACACGCTGCGATTCTGCCTCGAATACCGGAACCCGCTTACGCTCGACGCGCCGCAATGTCTGTGCTCGGAGTGTTTGCTGAAGGCTTCCGTCGACCCCAGCCAACATGTTGAGGCCGCCCAAACCCGTTGTTCCCGATAAAGAATAGCTCCCAAAACGCACCCCCGACCACTGATGGTCGGGGGGTATTGGCAAAGACGAAGCTCTGCGATTAGGAGGAACCGTGCAAGGCCGGGTTACTTATACTCGCAACAGAGGCATGGCGGTCGGCCGAATCCGCTTTTCAACCTCTTTGCAGTCGCCCCAATCCTGCGGAATCCGCTGGCATGGCGAATAAATGGCTCTTTTTGCCCACAAAGTGAACCAGCAAAATGGCAAAGAACCACGGAGGACACGGATGAAGAGAGATTTGGGGATCGGCTCGTTGGATGGATTCGTCCAAATGACTGAAGTTGAAAACCCTTTCCCATCTGTGCCATCAGTGCAATCCGGGGTTTCAACTCCGGGATTATGGTTAAACATATCCTTTCTGTCTTTGTGGTTTGGTGGTTGAATCCAAAAGCTTATGGCCTACGAATTCAAAGCCGTCCGCCGCGTCGAGTTCTCCGAGACTGACCTGGCCGGCATCGTCCATTACTCGAATTTCTTCCGCTACATGGAAACGGCGGAGCACGGCTTTTTCCGTTCGCTCGGTTTTTCTGTGATCACCGACAAGACCGATCCGCCGGTGGGTTGGCCGCGCGTGCATGCGGATTGTGATTACGCGCTGCCGCTTCGGTTCGAGGACGAGGTGGAGATTCACATGCTGGTGCGCGAAAAAAAATCGAAGTCGTTGAGCTACCTGTTCCGTTTTCGCAAACTGAACGCCACGCCGCCGATGGAAGTGGCGCGCGGCACGCTCACGGTGGTGTGCGTCACCCGCGATGCTGCGGGGAAAATGACGGCGTGCCCGATCCCGAAAGTGATCGCCGACCAAATCAAAGTCGCGCCCGCGGAGTTGCTGTCGGAGGCGTGAGCGTGAGGCTCTAATTCAGCGGCCGCGGCAGGGTCCGCCACTGCTTGACCACGCCGTTCATAAAGGTGATCTCCGCCTTCATGTAATCGCGTGGGTTGTAATCGCGCTCCAGGTAACGCTCCAGAAACGTGGTGTTGTCCTTGGTGACTTCACGATAAGTCCAGAAGCGCGTTTCCTGCATCCACGCGCCGTGGAAATTCCAGGTGGTCAGCGCGCCTTCCGCAGTTTCGCTTTGCAGCACCTCGGAGGGCGGGCCCCACGAAATATAAACCGCGTCCTGGCTCATGCCGACCTTGAGCTGCCCCTTGTCCACCAGCGTCTTCAATTCCGGCGACAGCCCCTCATAAGCCGCGAGTCGCTCCTTCCGGCGCGACTCGATGGTCGAGGTGGCGCATCCGGTCAACACGAGACACGCAAACAATGCGAAGACAAAAAATTTCACTGGTGTAGAGACGCTTGTTGCGGGCGCGTATTCATTGAGCAAAAATTCATGAACGCGAACTTTGGCTGACAAACCATTTGAAGTAAAGCGCGAGTCTGGCTAGGCTGCTCCAACTATGGCTGCACCAAACACCAATGATCCGGGCCTGGCCTGGTTGTACTTTTCGTTGCTCACGGTCGTCTCCTGGGGCGTCTATGGCATCTTCCTGCACATCGGGCAGACTTCCATGGGTGATCCCGTCAACGGCCGCTTCAAGGCCTTCCTTTTCGTCGGCATCGCCTACTTCCTCACCGCTGTGCTCGCGCCGCTCGCGTTGCTGATGAGCAAGGGCGCCGCGTTCAGCGGTTATACCACGTCCGGTTGGGTGTGGTCGCTCGTCGCCGGTGTCGTCGGTGCCATTGGGGCATTCGGCGTGCTGCTCGCGTTCGGCGCCAAGGGCAGACCGCCCGAGGTCATGGCCATCGTCTTCGCCGGCGCGCCGGTCGTCAATGCCCTCGTCGCCATCGCGATGCATCCGCCCGCCGGCGGTCTCAGCAGCATCAAACCGCAATTTTTTCTCGGCGTCATCCTCGCGCTGACCGGCGGCGCGCTGGTCACCCTCTACAAACCCAATCCGCCCGCGCCCGTCAACCCGGTCGCGCCCGCCGCACAGACCTCGCCGCCCAAACTCGCGGCCGGCAAATAAATTGCTTCGATGGCCGGCGCTTTTCCCAATCGTTCGGCCCTCGCCTCGGCGCAACTGGCGCAACTGCGCACGCTCCTGTCCGCGTTGTGTCCGGCGAATTTATTTTACGCGCAGAAACTTTCCGCGGCTGGCGTCACCACCGACCTCGCGAGCCTCGAAGAATTTTCGCGCCGCGT
>JAYUBJ010000044.1:0-8804 GCA_043740915.1 Verrucomicrobiota bacterium | reverse complement strand
GCCCGGTGATTGATGTTTAAGCCGGGAGATCGAGTGGAGCGGCGGCAAAGTTCATTCCCAAGTTTTTCTCAACCGTTTTTTCGATACGCCGCCCGCAGGGTCGGCACACCGCGGAGATTAAAATTCCGTTCAAAATCGGTCACCACTTCGCGCAAGGACGCCGGAGTTTCCATACCTTTGAAATCTGGATTCGCAGAGAAGACGCGGGTCATTTGCTCAAAGTAATCGGCATCATCCGTCCGTAAAAATACCACCCCGCCGGGCGACAGAACTTGCTGTGCCAGTTCGGTGAAGCGTTCGTTGACCAGACGGTTCTTCCGATGTTTGCGCTTCGGCCACGGATCGGGAAAATAAATGTGGAGCGCGGCGACCGACCCGCATGGCAAGAGGTATTCCACGAGGTAAGCCGCTTCGAGACGGATGAGTCGCAAGTTTTTCAGGCCGGCGCGCTGGCCTTTGCGATCCAGCTTGCGCAAACGTCCCAGCAACCGTTCCACCCCCAGAAAATTCCGTTCTGGATGTTGCTTCGCGTACTGGGCCAGGAAAGACCCGTCGCCACTGCCCAGTTCCAGCTCCAGCGCCTGCGACGGTGAAAACATTTCCGACAATTTGAGCGGCTCAAAATAAGAGGCCGGGCGATGGATGAGGGTGGCGGGTCGGTTCACCGGCGGTGCCAGCACGGCGCTCATGACTTTGCCTTTTCCGCCTGGACGAAAAGGGCGAGCGACGCGGTGTAGCCATGCAGAAAATTGCGTTCGCCGACCGGCCCGATTTCGCCGTTGCAAAAAAATCCGGACAAGCCGAGCGGTCCCAGCCGTTCCTGCACGAGACGGGCGTCGTGATCGGGCTGGCCGAAGAGGCCGCTGCCGCGTCCGTTGCAACAGCAAAGCACGCCACCGTAGATCGGCTGTCCCCCGAGCTGTTGGTGCGCGCGCTGCAACAGCGCCGTCATGTCCTCCGTGGCCGCCGCGCCGTCGCGCCGCTGAAACTGGATCGTCTGGCCCTCGCGCGGCAACGCCGCCACGACGATGGCGCCCGAGTTCGGATCGGCGCCCATGAGATTGCGGATGAGAAAATCGCCGCGGTGAAATTCCTCGAGATATTCGTTGATCACCAGCCCGATAAATAAATTACCGCGCAATTTGCTTTGGATTTCGGGTGGTTGCCCGTTGTAGGTATCCACGAGGACCTTGTAAGCGGATTGATTGCCGATCGTGTGGATGAAATTGCGCTCGGTCTTAGTAATGGTCCAGGTTTCCCCGATGGGGGTGCAGCCTTGCGAAATCACACTGGCGAGCCGGACCGCGCCCCCGACGGAAACCGCCACGCCGCCTTCCTCGAACACCTCGCCGTTGAGATAAACCTGCGTGGTTTGCGCGGCGTAATCACCGCTGGCCAGGCCACCGAGAATCGGCAAGGGCGCATAGGCTTCATTCCAGCCCTTGAGCCAGGCCTCGGCGTCGAAATGAAACGGATCGGCAAAGACGAGCCAGCCATTGGTTTGGTCGGCGTTCACGCCCGTTTCCAGTTGCCAGTAACCGGGGCCGTTCGCCTCCTCGACCTGCTCCTGCGTGAAGTGCAACGCACGCAATTCCGCGCCGGGCAGATGATGGAGCGCGAGCACCAATCCGGCGTGCTCCTCGATCTCGCGAGCGCCGGCGATCAAGCTTGTACTCGAGCAGCCGACGAGCAGCGGGACTTGCGCATGGACGCGAATAATCTCCAGCAGCTCTTTCGCCTTCGGAAAAAACTGCGGCGTGACGAAGAGCAACCCGAGCGACACGCGAGGCGCCGTAAGCTGGGCGCGCAACTCGGCGGCCCAGGTGGTTAGGGCGGTTTCTTCAAACTCTCCGTTCCAATGGGCGGCAACGGCATGACGGTTCGGCATGGCGCGAAGCTAACGGGAAATCCCCCGCTGGCAAACGGGAATTGGCCGCGTTTATTTTGTCGCAGCGTCTTCGGCGTGGTGTTCGAGGCGCACGATCTGCGAGTCGAGGTTGTTGCCCCAGGCGGTCCCGAATTCGATGAGATAGAGACAACCGTCCGCACCCAGTTCCAAATCCATCGGGCGCAGGAAAGTCATCTTGGGGCAGAAGCGTTCCATGTTCAACGAACCGTCAGACTTTTTGGCGATCTGGTTGTCGCGATCCAGATGAACCGCAATGATCCAGTTGCGCGACCATTCGTAGATGAAAAACGTGTGGTCGAATTCCGCCGGCAACTTGTGCCCGGACTTCAGCTTCGGATCAAAATAATAGACCGGCCCGGCCATCGCCGTGCGCCCGCCGCCAACGTTGAGGGCGGGAAACTTGGTGGAAGGCGAATACGCATAATAGATAAAAGCCGGCTCCGCGGGCGGCAGATCTTTGCGGCCGGTGTTGTTCGGGGAATTGTTCATCGGATGGAGCGGATCGTAGAGCGCACCCGGTTTCTTGGCCGCAAAATCATACTGATTGTAGGGCTTGTTGTCGGCGATGAAATAAGGCCAGCCGAAGAAACCCGCCTTGCGCGCCTGGTTGATTTCGTCAAAGCCGGCGGGGCCGCGCGTCTCACTCGGGCCACCCGCGTCGGGACCGACTTCGCCCCAGTAGAGGAAACCGTTTTTCTGGTCGAGCGAAATGCGGAAAGGATTCCGGTTGCCCATCACGTAAATCTCCGGCCGGGTTCCGGGCGTATTGGGTGGAAACAAATTGCCTTTGGGAATCGTGTAGGTTCCGTTCTTCTCCGGGTGGATGCGGTTGATCTTGCCGCGCAAATCGTTCGGATTGGCGGCGGATTTCTGCGCGTCCCACGGGCTGCGGTCGGGTTGTTCATCGGTCGGCGTGTAGCCGTCGGACGCGAAGGGATTGGTGTTGTCGCCGACGGAAACATAAAGGTTGCCCTTGGCATCGAACGCGAGCGAACCGCCGACGTGGCAGCACTCCTCGCGCTGGGTGGCGATGTCGAGCAACTTCTTTTCCGAGGCGATATCGAGCTTGTCGCCCATCAGGGTGTAGCGCGACACGCGAATGATGCCGGCCTTCTTGCCTTTGGCATCCATGCCCGTTTCGGGCAGCGAGTGGTTCAGATAAATCCACCCATTCTTCATGAAATTTGGATCGAGCGTGATGCCCAGCATCCCGTCCTCCAAGCCGTCGAAGACCGGCACCTTGGCAATCTCCACCGTGGTCTTGGTGTCGGGCTTCCAGACTTTGATGGTCCCGTTGCGTTGGGCGAAAAAGACGCGGCCGTCCGCCGCCACCGCCAATTCCATCGGGTCTTTCAACGTGTCCTCGTACTTTCCGTTGACCTGCTCGTCCGCGACGAGCACGACCTTGCGGAAATGGCCATCGGTCTGGGGGCCGGTGGGGGTGGGCGCGCTGGGCTCGGCGGCCACGCCGGTCAACCCCAGGCCAGTGGCGGCCAGCATCCAGGCGAACGCGAATCGGATTTTATTCATGGTGCTTCAGTGGACTGGGCGGCGGGCAATAAATTCATTTTCTACGCCACGATCGGCACCGTGTTGCGCTTGACCATGATCGCTTCCACGATCTTCTGGGCGAGTTCCGGTTTGTCGGCGAGCGCCTTTTTTGCCGCGTCCTTCCCCTGCCCGATCAAATCTCCGTTGAATTGCAGCCAGGCGCCTTTCTTTTCCACCGCCCCGCACGCGATGCCCACGTCAAGAATGCTGCCTTCCTTGTCAATGCCGTGATTGTAAATGATGTCGAACTCCGCTTCACAAAACGGCGGTGCGACCTTGTTCTTCACGATCTTCACTTTGACGTGGTTGCCGATGGCGTTGCCCGCCGCGTCCTTGAGCGTTTCCTTGCGGCGGATGTCGATGCGCACACTGGCGTAAAACTTCAGCGCCTTGCCGCCGGGCGTCGTTTCGGGACTGCCAAACATCACGCCGACCTTCTCGCGCAACTGATTCGTGAACACACAGGTCGTTTTGGACTTGGCGAGAATCGCCGTGAGCTTGCGCAGCGCCTGGCTCATCAAGCGCGCCTGCATGCCCATCGTGGCCATGCCCATTTCGCCTTCGAGTTCCGCCTTCGGCACCAGCGCGGCCACGGAATCAATCACGATCACGTCCAGCGCATTGGAGCGGGCGAGCGTTTCGCAAATCGTGAGCGCCTCCTCACCGCTGTCGGGCTGCGACACGAGCAGATCGTCCAGATTCACGCCAAGTTTCTTCGCGTAACCCGGGTCGAGCGCGTGCTCGGCGTCGATGAACGCGGCCAGGCCGCCCGCTTTCTGGGCATTGGCAATGACGTGGAGCATCAGGGTGGTTTTACCGGAAGACTCCGGCCCGTAAATTTCAATGACGCGTCCGCGCGGCACGCCCCCGACGCCGAGCGCGAGGTCGATGGCCAGCGCACCGGTGGGGATCACGTCAATCTTCCGCAGGGAGCGGGCGTCGCCCAGGCGCATGATGCTGCCATCTCCATAAGCTTTGTGGATGGAGGAAATGGCAGCTTCGAGATCACGTTCGCGGGCGGCGGAGATTTTGACGGCTTCCAGGGATTTCGATTCAGCGGGATTTTTTTCGGTGGTTTTGGGTGGCATGGTTTGGGTTCCGTTGTTTTGTTCGCCTTCTAATAGTGAAAGGCCCGTGGCAAGTCAATTGCCGACAGTCAATTGCCGTGAAACTTAGCGGCGAGAATTCGCCCGCCAAAAAAGTTTGCCAGGTCTTCCGGGCTCCGCTTAGGCTGCGCGGATGTTCTCACACGTCGTAATTTTTTGGACTCACCCGGCCAGGCCGGACGCCGCGGCGGCGTTGCTCGCCGGTGCCGAGCGTTATCTCAAGCCGATCCCTGGCGTACTCCATTTTCACATCGGACGGATGGTGTCCAGCCCGCGCCCGGTGGTGGATCAGAGCTATCAGGTGGCGTTGAACCTGGTTTTCCCCAGCAAACAGGCCCAGGACGATTACCAGGTGCATCCGCTGCATGTGGAGTTCATCGAAAAGGCCTTCAAGCCGAACTGCCACAAGGTTCTGGTCTACGATTTCGAATAGTCGGCCGTCGTTTGCGGACCGCGGCAGTGTTCGGCACCCGGGCTTTACCCCGTAGCGCACGCGTCCTCGCCTGCGAGTTCTGGCTGCGTCTCGCGGCCAGGTTCGGTTCACGGGGCGCGGACGCCCCGCGAACTCGCAGCCGAGGACGGCCGCGCTACTCATGAGGCGGCGGTGCGCGGCTGCACCCCACATTTGCGCCCGGGCGAAAACAGGGCTTGCAATTAGGTGGAATTCTTTTAGTTTTTGTCGGCTTACTTGGAAGCGAGCGTAGCTCAGTCTGGTAGAGCATCACCTTGCCAAGGTGAACGTCGAGGGTTCGAATCCCTTCGCTCGCTCCAATTTTTGCGCCCATGGGTTGTGGTTTTTCCATGAATCCCCCAACGTCAAAACCAGATTCTTTCCAGGCATTCCACCGGATTCGACGACGTGGAGAATAACCTCGATGAAACCGCCCTGCACGCGAACCACGACGCTCCTTTTCCTCATTAGTGCGGCGAACTTCGTGCACGGGAATGAGGCGCCACGGAAGCTTGGTCCGTAGCGTCATGGTTTCGGAGCCATCCGCAAAGCCAGGCATTATGAACATTAGCATTGGAAGAAGCATCGGATCAGTCCTCCTCGCTGGGCTGCTGCTCGGCAACGGCTGTGTCACCCACAAACTTTGGCAGGAGAAGGCGTTTAATGAACCCGCGCCCAATCCGAATCTGCGTTTGTTCCATGCTGAGCAAAAGCGCGATGTGCTGGTGGCCTATGACGAAATACCCGATCCTTCCACCAAGGTGCGGCGCCGGGCATATTATCTCTACGAGTTTTCCATGAAACCGACCTTCGCCCGCAAACCGAGCTTCGTCGATCCGCAGCGAACCAATCACCTGCAAGAGATCACCCTTGTCGCGGCCCCGGCCTCGGCCAGTTACTCACCGAACACAAATCTCTATGCCATTACCGAATCCAATGGCACGAGCTTCACCTTGAATTCGGAGGGGCGACAACTGAGTTCACATGAGTTGCCCGTTTATCCTTCAGGGCTGCACCGCGGCACCCAAATCGCGTTGACCCCGGCGGCGGTGTTTGCGGATACGGTCATGGCGTGCAGCATCATCGGATTAATTGTTTGGGCGCAAGGTGGTTTCTGGAACGTCCACTGATCTGTACCCGATCAAATATGTCAAATAAGTCCAAAGCAATCGGCTCCAACGGAACGGACGGATGAACGGAGTCGCCACCGCCACCATCAATGGCGTCAGCAACAGGCAGCGGCACCAGCGTTCGAACCGTCCGGTCGGAAATCTCGAAATTGCCACTCGGCTGGCCACGGCATCGGCCGGACGAAAGTGACGAAAGCTGTTGAATAGGGTGCGGAACCCGTTCAGTTCGGCTGTTCAAATTCAATCCCTGACTCCCTCCCCGGCCACGCGCTTCTCGGGCCACGTGAGGGCCAGGAGCGCGGCCAGGAGCGGCAGCACTCCGGCGACCAGGATCATCGGAGCAAACTTTCCCATCGCATGCGTGTGGGTGTCCGCGTAGTGGCCCACCAACGGGTGCAGCCGCGAATTGATGAACCACGCCAAGGCACCAATCAGGCCGAGGCATTTCGAGGTGTGGCCCGGGGAGATGTCCTGGACGAAGGCGTAGAACATGGCGAACACACCCATGATGCCCGCACCCACCAGGCAGTAGAGCGGAACCATGACGTCGCGTCCGGGAATAAAAATGACCGGCGTCGCCAGCAGGCAGACCAGCGCGGCCCCGAGCACAACGATTTTCCGCGCGCGCTCCACCGAACGCTTCGCGGTGACCAGCTTGCGCGTGAGGAAGCCAATCCCGATGCTCCCCACATCCGCCGTCAGGTAAAAGGCGATCAGCAGATATTGGAGTTGATGATCGGAGAACTGAAGGTCCACCACCAGATGGCGGGGCAGCCACACACGGTAGAAATGCCAACTCATGTTGACGGCGGTTCCAACCGCCAGCGTGATCCAAAATGTTCTCATCGAAAAAACGTCGAGAAAAGGAACCGGGGCAGTCGTGGCCGCCTCATCCTGGGTGCGGCGCGACATTTCTTCCGCCCGGGAACCGCGGGTGCCCAGGAGCCACATCACAACCCAGACCGATCCCGCGGCGCCCACGATCAGGAACAGACGTCGCCAGCCTTCGCCGTGCGGACCCACCAGCGTGATGACGAGGACCGGCGTCAAGACTGCGCCAAACGTCATGCCGCTGTTGAAGATTCCGTTGGCGAGCGCCTGGGATTCGCGGGGAATGATGCGGCGGATAATCCCCACGGCGACCGGCCAGTTGAAGGCCTCACCGGCTCCCAACACCGCGCGGCAAATCTGCAATTGCAAAAGTGTCTCGACAAACCCCGTGGCAAACCCGGCGGCGGACCACACCAGCAGTGCGATCGGATAGAGCCAGCGCAAATCCCAGCGGTCGGCCATGAATCCGGCGATGATGAGAAATACGGCGTAGGAGTAACCGAACACGGCCTCCAACGTGCCGTAGCCTTCCTCGTTGAGGTTGAAGTCAGCCTTGATGAACGACGCCATCGAGCCCAGGGTCTGGCGGTCCATGTAGTTGACCACCGTGGCCAGGAGCATCATCACCACGACCCACCATTTCCAAGCCGGGATGGGCGCTTTCAATGGCAGTGGAGGTGATGTCATGGGGCAAACAGTGATCTTGGATTCGTCCGGCGCGCGCGGGCAAGGGTAAGCCTTAACCCACCGCCGCCAAAATTCTGTTCGTCACCCCATTCCGCAGCTCTTCGGTTTTTGGTTTTGGATTCGGCGAATCCGTCGTCGCGAAAAACAAGGCGACCTGTTTTTCCGGATCCCCGGTTCCGATCACCGTATCGATGCCCGCATGACCGAAAACGGCAGGGTTCTTGACATCTCGAAATCCAAACCAGGCCTCCCCTTTTGGCAACGGGCCACGCAGCAGCGGCCCAAGCCCCCAGCTCTGATGGACGGGTGCCTGGCCCTGCGCCTTGGCCTCCGCCATTTGCGCGGCATTTCTGGAGGCGATCAGAGCCGCACCCGGCACTGATTTCCCCACTTCACCGGCGATGAATGCGACCAGTTCGGCGAGCGCATCCGCCTGTACGCCGCGCACCCTTGATATTTGGATTTTGGAAGCGGGTGTCGCCGAGAATACCGAAGCTTGAGCTAGAGCCAGCACGGCCAGGGAACCTTGCTGGACAAAGCACCGGCGAGAAAAGGGGGAGCGCATGGCTGCGAGGATTCACCCGTCAGCGCAGCTGGATCAAGGAGTTTTTAGCAGTTTGTTGAAACGCCTTGGACCGGGATTACACCAGGCTCGAATCTCTGACTCGATTCAGCACGATATGGCCGCCACCCGTTTTGCTGGTGCGATTCGAGCGGCCAAAGTGCGTCTAAATCGACCCTGAAAATTACGCGGCAGTACGTACAGACAACGCGCGTCAAAAATAGTCTATTCTTACACTTAGATGAAAATCAGGTTGAACAACGAAGAAACAAAGGCCGCGGCTGGTGAGGCCCGGCGGCCTTTTCTGGCCCGTTTCATCGGCCGGCTCGCCCCGCGCCAGCCAGCGGCGGCCGGCCGGCGAATGGCCTGTCGTTGCGGCGGGTTTACTTTGGAAGAAGTGGTGGTGTCGATGGCGATTTCGGCGATCACCATCGGCGGCGTGGCCACCGGTTACGTGACCACGGCCAAGCGGGCCGAATGGTCCACCTATTCAGCCGCCGCCCAGTCGGCGGCGCTGCAACAAGTCGAGCAGGTCCGCGCGGCCAAATGGGAGCCGTTGGCGTTGCCGGCCACGGAT
>JAYUBJ010000043.1:0-2671 GCA_043740915.1 Verrucomicrobiota bacterium | reverse complement strand
TTCAAGGTGACGGCACCACCCTTGGATCGAACCGTGATCGAATCGTCCTTGAGGTAGGTTTTGAAGATGTGGGACTTCTTGGCCGAGGATTCGATGCGGTCGTCCGTTTCGGACGCTCGCAGCGACCCGTGGGTGACCATCAGGATGCCCGAGGCTGCCAGGAGCGCGAGCGAGTAAGTTGATTTCGTTTTCATTGGGATTTTACTTCTTCAATTGTTACGTTGATAATATTTTAAGCGAGACCCACGCTATCGTCCAGGCGAGCCCTTCGCTATGGGGTGTAACCCGTATTACAACTTTTGCCAGTTGCACGGCGCAATCCGTTGCACCCCGACGGTGGAAGAGCAATCTCCTGGCGATGAAATCCAGGAGCAAGGAACAGAAATCGGCGTGGGCTTTCACGAGCGCGGGCGGCCGGGCGAGCGGATCGTAGAGATCGGCCACCGTGGCAGTTTTCGACGGAGCGCCGATCTCCGATCCGGCGCGTTGGGAGCGTTTCTTGATCCGAGCCGGATCGGAGACCGGCGCTCCGTCGGCAAGAAATTCCGCCCGCACAGCCAACACGCGTTGCGCGGCGGTCTCCACTGCGGCGCGCTGCTTGTCCGTCACCGCCTCCGGCCACGGTAGTCGTGATCGACAATTCTGCGGGGAAGACGAGGTGACGAGTCTGTTAACTTAACTTCAGCAATCCCGGAGATGGGAGACTCGTCACCTCGTCTCCGACAAAGAAAGAAGTTTTTTAACGGCCGGTCAGGATCCTTTGCTGCCCCGGTTTGGTTTGGGAATTGAAAAATAAAAGGTCGCGCCGCCGTCCACCACCCCTTCCGCCCAGGCCCGGCCGCCATGCCGGAGCAGGATGCGCTGGACATTGGCCAACCCAATGCCCGTGCCCTCAAACTCGCGCTGATGGTGCAGACGTTGGAACACGCCAAACAGCTTCTCCTTATGTTTCGGATTGAATCCGGCGCCGTTGTCGCGGATGAAAATCACGGTGGCCTCGTCTCCGCCGGGGGCGCAACCAATTTCAATGCTGGCCTCGGCGCGGGCGCTGGTGAACTTCACCGCATTGGAAATCAGATTGACCAGCACCAGGCGCAACAAGGCCCGGTCAGCCCGCACGCGTGGCAGCGGGTGGATTTTCCAGACGATTTTCCGCCCGGTGGTTTCCACCTGAAAATCGACCAATATCTCCTGCAGCAACTGGTCGAGATTGACGTCCGTCTTTTGCATCTCGGACTTTCCAATCCGCGCGAACACCAGCAGGTCGTCAATCAATTCCCCCATCCGTTTCACCGCCCGGGAAATCGTCCGCAGATGCTCGCGGCCTTTTTCTGAGAGTGACGGCCCGGCGTCTTGTTCCAGCAGTTCCACGTAGCCCACGACATGGCGCAAGGGCACGCGTAAATCGTGGGAGACGGAATAATTGAACGCCTCGAGTTCCTGGTTGGCGGCCAGCAGTTGGGCCGTCCGCTCCTCGACACGCTGCTCCAACTCCGCATTGAGGCGATGGATTTCATTTTCCGCGCGTTTGCGCTCGGTGATGTCGCGGATGTTGCATTGGATCACCTTTTTGTCACCGGCCGCATACACATTGCTGACAAACTCCACGGCAATCTTGCGGCCGTCCCGCGTTTCCAGCGGCAGGTTTTCGTAGCGGACATACCCGTGCTTTTGGAGCCGCTCCAACATCGCCTGATTGGACTCGATGTCCTTGAACGGACTGAGTTCGCCAACCGTTTGCCCGACCATTTCGCTGTGGGAAAAACCCAGCAACTGAACTAGAAAAGGGTTCGCATCGCTGATCCGTCCCGTGTCCACATCCAAAATCAGGATGCCATCCTTTGCCGCCTCGAACAGCCGGCGATAACTCAGTTCCGAGGAACGGATCGCCTGCTCCAACCGCAGATCCTGGCCGGGCGGGTTCGCGCCAAACTTCGGCTGGATCCCGCCTTTAGCCCGCTGTCCGTTTGGGCTTGGATCCTGGCCGGGTGAGGGCGGATGTCCCGGTATGGAAGGGTCTTCGGAATTCACGAGCGGGAGTTTAGCTGGAAAATCCTTGCGGAGGGTATGGGGTTTTCACCCCAGGTCGGCCCAGCGTGAATCCAACGTTCGCTGCGCGGCTGACGCCAGTTGCCAGGCTGAAACTTGAGGGGGAGAGAAAACGGCATGCCGGGCGTGGAGCCGGCTTTAAAACTGCGAGGGACGCCGAGGCGCGGGTGGCTGCCAAAAATCGGCCGGGGATTGGCGCCGCCTGTTCGGCGGCGAATCAACCGGCACGCGGGCACCGCCGGTTGCGCCCAAAATTTTTCCCACTATCGTTAACAATTGGTCGGCGGTGAAGGGCTTCAGCAGCATCGCCGCCGGTTGAAGCCACGGGTAGCGGTTGAATTCCTCCGCAGGAAAGGTTCCGGTGGCCATGATGACCGGCAGGGCCATGCGGGCGGAATGGATCTTCTTTATCAGCTCAACGCCCGTCACCTTCGGCATGTGGTGGTCGGTGACCAGCAGATCGTAGTTCTCGGCACCCAGCGCCTCCCAACCCGCTTCCCCATCTTCGGCGGCGCGTACTTCATAGCCCGAATCCAACAAGACCCAGGTGTTGAGTTGGCGGATATATGGGTCGTCATCCACCACGAGAATGCGATGGGGCAGGTTCGCTTGGGAGGGCAGG
>JAYUBJ010000042.1:0-8819 GCA_043740915.1 Verrucomicrobiota bacterium | reverse complement strand
TACAAGAGCATCGGGCGCTAAAACATGACGTATGAAGTATGAGGTATGAAGCGGAGGGCAAAAGGGGCGTTCGTCTCTGCTCATAATTCATCCCTCATCCCTCATTCCTCCGTCGAGGTTGCTGCTGGCTTGGTCTTCCGGGCTGGCAAGCTGCTGATCACTCAACGACGCCCGCAGGATCATCTCGGCGGTCTGTGGGAGTTTCCCGGAGGCAAACGCGAGCCGGGTGAGACTTTTGAGCAATGCCTGCGACGCGAGCTGCAGGAGGAATTGGGCATCGACGTGGGAGTGGGAAAGTTGGTGGAAACCATCACGCATCGCTATCCGGAGAAAACCGTTCACTTGCGATTTTTCCGCTGCACGCTGTTGCGCCACGAGCCGCGGGCGATCGGCTGCCATGCGTTGGCGTGGGTGGGTCCGGAGCAACTCGCACAGTATGAGTTTCCCGCCGCCGATGGACGGCTCCTTCAAATGCTACGCGAGCGGGTGGAACTCTGGTGCTGAGTGCAGAGCCAATTCCCTTAGCCCGAACCATGCAGTTGAATGGGAGGTGCTTTACGCCAAGGGCGCGAAAGGCGCAAAGAAACGGGAAAATTCCATCCCGAATTAAGCTCGCCAAAAGGTGAATCCAGCTTGGGCCGGTGGCTCCATGTTTCGGCGTTCCGCTTTGCGTCCTTGGCGTGCTTGGCGTGAGGTTTCGATTTCATGGGTTCCGGCTGAGAGCCCGATTTCGACCGGTGATGGGACATGATTTGGTCTACCATGCTGTGCCACGAACCTGCGACAAATGGCCAATGATCGTGACACATTGTCTCAAATGGCGCTATCAGAGGCTGAGTATTTCGCTGAGTGTGTATCCACAATCAATTGATTCATAATGTATTAAATACGTTTTATCCTGCTGGCACCACGATTGCTTGGATAACGCGTTGGTTAAAAAGAATTTTGTATGGCAAAGGTTATTGGCATTGATTTAGGCACCACGAACTCCTGCATGGCGGTCATGGAGGGCGGGGAACCGCTCGTGCTCGAAAATTCCGAGGGCAAACGCACCACTCCCTCGGTGGTGGCGTTCGCGAAGAACGGGGAACGAATTGTCGGCGACGCAGCCAAGCGGCAGGCAGTCACCAATTCGCGCAACACGGTTTATTCCGTGAAGCGTTTCATGGGCCGGAAATTCGACGAAGTGCAGGAAGAAATCAAACGCGTCCCCTACAAGGTCGTGCGCGCCTCCAACGGCGACGCCGCGGTCGAGGTCGAAGTCGATGGCAAGCCGAAGCAATTCAGCCCGCCGGAAATTTCGGCAATGATCCTGGCCAAACTGAAGGCCGACGCCGAGACCCGTTTGGGCGAGAAGGTGACGCAAGCCGTCATCACCGTGCCGGCGTATTTCAATGATTCCCAGCGCCAGGCCACCAAGGACGCCGGACGCATTGCCGGTCTCGAGGTGTTGCGCATCATCAATGAGCCGACCGCCGCCTCGCTCGCCTACGGTCTGGATAAAAAGAAGGACGAGAAGATTGCGGTCTATGATTTGGGCGGCGGCACGTTTGACATATCGGTTTTGGAAATCGGCGACGGGGTCTTTGAGGTCAAAGCCACCAATGGCGACACGCACCTGGGCGGCGACGATTGGGACAATACGCTGATGGATTGGATTCTCGACGAGTTTAAACGCGAGAACGGCATGGATCTGCGCAAGCAGCCGGACGCGCTCCAGCGCATCAAGGAAGAAGCCGAGAAAGCCAAGATTGCGCTCTCGAGCGCGCAGCAGTACGAAATCAATCTCCCGTTCATCACTGCGGACGCCAGCGGGCCCAAGCACATCAGCACGAAGCTGACGCGCGCGAAAATGGAGCAGCTTTGCGACGCGCTGTTTGAGCGCACCATCGCGCCGGTGAAAGCCTGTTTGAAAGACGCCGGGGTTGCGTCGGAGAAGATCGATGAGCTGGTTTTGGTCGGCGGCATGACCCGCATGCCGCGCGTGGTTGAAACCGCGCATACGCTCGTCAACAAGCCGCCGCATCAAGGGGTCAACCCGGACGAAGTGGTGGCCGTGGGCGCCGCCATTCAGGCCGGTGTGCTCAAGGGCGAAGTGAAGGATGTGTTGTTGCTCGACGTGACACCCCTCTCGCTGGGCATCGAGACCCTCGGCGGTGTTTTCACCAAATTAATCGAGCGCAACACCACCATCCCGACGCGCAAGTCGGAAATCTTTTCCACCGCGAGCGACAGCCAGCCGGGCGTGGAGATCCAGGTGTTGCAGGGCGAACGCCAGTTCGCGCGCGACAACAAGCGGATCGGCAATTTCAACCTCGCTGACATTCCGCCCGCGCCACGAGGCGTGCCGCAGATCGAAGTCACTTTCGATATTGACGCCAACGGCATTCTGCATGTCAGCGCCAAGGATTTGGGCACGGGCAAAGAGCAGAAGATCGCCATCACGGCCAGCAGTGGCCTCTCGAAGGAAGAGATCGAGAAAATGCGCAAGGATGGCGAGGCGCATGCCGAGGAGGACAAGAAAAAGCGCGAGGAAATCGAGACGCGCAACGAGGCGGACAGCGCCGTCTATCGTTCTGAGAAGATGCTCAAGGACAACGCCGAAAAAATTTCCGGTGACGACAAGGGCAAGATTGAAAGCGCCGTCAACGAAGTAAAAGAGGCGCTCAAAGGCACCGACAACGCCGCGGTCAAGACGGCCAGCGAAAAACTGAACGAGGCCTGGCAGTCGGTTTCCGCCGAGCTTTACAAGGCGGCGGCGGAGAAGGCGCAAGCGGCCAAGGGGCAGGCGGGGCAGGCCAAAGCCGAGCCATCCGGCGCGGGCGAAGGCGCCCGGAAAGATGAAGGCCCGATCATCGATGCCGAAGTGGTGGACGAGAAGAAGACCTAAAACAATTTCCCGCGGAACACGCGGAAGCACGCGAGCACCGGGTGGTGGCGCGTTTTTCAGCGTGGGTCGCGGGCGGGCGGATTTTCCCGCGGCGTGTGCCGGGGGATTTGATTAACAAACCGATCAAAACAACAACAAACAAAAAGACAGACTATGGCAATTAAAGTAAAACCTCTCGGCGACCGCGTTCTGGTTGAAGCGGCGGCAGAGAAGGAAGTCAAGAAGGGCGGCATCATCATTCCCGATTCCGCCAAGGAAAAGCCGCAAGAGGCGATCATCATCGCGATCGGCACCGGCAAAACCGACGACAACGGCAAGAAAGTTCCGTTTGAAGTCAAAAAGGGCGACGTCGTGCTGGTCAGCAAGTACGGCGGCACCGAAATCAAACTGGATGGCAAGGAATACAAAATCCTGAACTCGGACGACATTCTCGCCGTCCTTGAGTAACTCATCACTCACAACTCTCAACTAAAAAGACACAATACTATGGCAGCAAAACAACTCCTGTTTGACGAGGCCGCTCGTCAGGCGCTCTTGAAGGGCGTGCAAAAACTAACCCGGGCCGTCACCGCGACGCTCGGCCCCAAAGGCCGCAACGTGGTCCTCGACAAAAAATTCGGTTCCCCGACCGTGACCAAGGACGGCGTCACTGTCGCCAAGGAAATCGAGCTCGAATGCCCTTATGAAAACATGGGCGCGCAAATGGTGCGTGAAGTCGCCAGCAAGACCAGCGACACCGCCGGCGACGGCACCACCACCGCGACCGTTCTGGCCGAGGCGATTTATCGCGAAGGCTTGAAGCACGTCACCGCGGGGTGCAACCCCATCAGCCTGCAACGCGGCATTCAAAAGGCCGTGGACGCCGCCGTGGACCAGCTCGCCAAGATCGCGAAGAAGGTCAAGGACAAGGAAGAGATCAAGCAGGTCGCGACGGTTTCCGCCAATTGGGACACCACCATCGGCGAGATCATCGCCGACGCGATGGACAAGGTCGGCAAAGACGGCACCATCACGGTCGAAGAGGCCAAGTCGATTGAGACCACGCTCGACGTCGTCGAAGGCATGCAGTTCGACAAGGGTTATCTCTCGCCTTATTTCGTAACCGATGCCGAATCGATGGAAGCGAAGATCGAGGATGCCTACATCCTTAATTACGAGAAGAAGATCAGCAGCCTGAAAGACCTGCTGCCGCTCCTGCAAAAGGTCTCGAACGCGGGCAAGCCGCTCCTGATCATTGCCGAGGAAGTCGAAGGCGAAGCCCTCGCGACGCTCGTCGTGAACAAGCTCCGGGGCACGATCCATGTCTGCGCCGTCAAGGCGCCGGGCTTTGGCGACCGCCGCAAAGCGATGCTCGAAGATATTGCCATCCTCACGGGCGGCAAGTGCATCACTGAAGACCTGGGCATCAAACTGGAGAGTCTGGAACTGGCCGACCTCGGCCGCGCCAAGACCATCCTGGTGGACAAGGAAAACACCACCATCATCGAAGGCATGGGCAAGTCCTCCGAGATCCAGGGCCGCGTGAACCAAATCCGCCGCCAGATCGAGGAAACCACCTCCGACTACGACAAGGAAAAACTCCAGGAACGTCTGGCGAAACTTGCCGGTGGCGTGGCCATCATCCGAGTTGGTGCCGCGACCGAGACGGAGATGAAGGAAAAGAAGGCGCGCGTTGAAGACGCATTGCACGCGACCCGTGCGGCCGTCGAAGAAGGCATCGTCCCTGGCGGTGGCGTGGCGCTCATCCGTTGTTTGCCGGCCATCGAAGCGCTGAAGCTGCAAGGTGACGAACAAATCGGCGCAGACATCGTCAAGCGCGCCATCGAATCACCGCTCCGCGCGTTAGTGGCCAATGCCGGCGTGGAAGGCTCCATCGTCGTGCAGGAAGTCAAGAAGCGCAAAGGTAACGAAGGTTACAACGTGGCCACGGGCGCGTATGAAGACCTCGTCAAGGCCGGTGTGGTGGATCCGAAGAAGGTCACCCGTTCCGCGCTCCAAAACGCCTCGTCAATCGCGGGCCTGCTCCTGACCACCGAGTGCCTCATCACGGAGCTGCCGGAAAAGGAAAAGCCGGCACCTGCGGGTGGCGGTCACGGCGGCATGGGCGGCGGCATGGACTACTAAGTCCGCGTCTCCGACAACCAACGGAAATATTCACAGCGGGGCCGGCGCAAGCCGGCCCCGCCTCTTTTTTTATGACCAGAACAGGGCAGGGTGATCACCGAGCAGCTCGGCCCATGTTTGGTCTCCTGCTTTGGTGATTCCATGAAACGCGGATGCGAGTGAAGTGGCCTCACAGTTATCAAACGGTTGAGACGACGTGCTGGAAATTGGCACTTTGTTGCGGTGCCAGACGCTTGGTTATTTGTAAAGAGTGTGTTCCGCAGATTTCGGCGCGGGAAGTTTGGAATTACAAAGGTTGGATTCGCAAATTGTTCCCACGCTGGCTTTCAAAAAGGAAATGGAAAGGCGTTCGGATGAGCCGGGCGCGCCGAACTCCGGATCGACAGGTCCACCTCGATACTCACAGCGGGCCGATCAGGAGATCGGCGCTCCAGTTTATGGGGGCCGAGCACTCCTGCGGGTGACCGCTAGGTCAAGACGCAATCCCTTCAGCGCAAATCCGACGAGCTGAAGAAGTCCCAGAACTTCAAACCATCAGCACGCCGGTCGAGCGCGGCCTGCATCCAGATCTGGACTTTTGCGAGGTAAGGCAGTGTGCGAATCAGCCGGCGCAGACCGTTGGAATCTCTGACCCGGCTGTCGCCAGAACAAATGGAGCACCCGCACTATCAACCTTCCCATCCCCCAACTGAAACCGGGCGCATGCACGCCAGGGTATGGGTGGTGCGGCGTCAAAGTCATTTCTGCGGGGCCGGCTTGAGCAGGGCTGCGGGGACAAAATCCAGGAGCCGGAACTGATGAATGATGCTCCCCACCATCGGAATGGCCTCGCCGCCGGATTCGGTGAAATACGATTCGCTGAGTTCAAACTTGGATTCCGCCAGATCCTCGGGAGCCAGGGAGAAGTAAAAGGTGTTGTCCCGTTTTCTCCCAAACGCGGTACTGTCGCTGGTGGCGATGACCTTGCCGTGGTGAGATACCGCAAAGTGCGCGACGAGATACTTCGGTTCGGAAAGTTTGCGGGTGATGGTGAATTGGATCTGGTTGTTTGCCTGCTTAGATACTTTCACGGTCCACTCGTTGGGGTGCTCACGCACGTAATCGGTGGTAAGGGGAAGTTCGATGGTCAACGCCAGTGCAGGTCCGGCGAGGGTCGCCGTGATTAAACAACCCAAGAGCAGGAGCAAGGTTCTTTTCATATGCCCGGTTGGACGGAATCCCCGCGGGTTTGCGCCTGGTTTTTTCCGGGGCGCTGGGTTCGGGGCTGCCCGCCCGGGGATGAATCAAGTCGGCTTCGCGCTGCCAGCAGGCCAGCCAGTCGGCAAACATGGACTTCGAGGCGGCGCGAATTTGCTGCTGCCGTTGGAACCAGAGCTGGACCGCACGCACTTTTTCTTCGAGGAGACACTGAATCACCAAAAGGGGAAAAGGTTCGTCGGCCGCCAGCGCCATGGCTTCATTGGCCGCCAGACGCAGTTGCCTGCCCAATTCGGCTACGACGGTTTTTTTAAGGATGGGCCAGAGGAATCTGGTTTTGATCCGCAGCAATTCCATTTTCACATCGGGGCAGTGCGACCGCGCTGCGAGGCGGGCCGGATGCTGAATGTCCGGTTCAAATGCGGTGGCGTGCCAGGTGGCCGAGAGGGTCGCTTTCATATTCAAAGTCTCTTTCATATGAGAACATGACGCAGACCGGCCGGACTTGCGGGCCAGTTTGTGATGAAGCGGACTGCCGACGGGATAAATCGTCCGAAAGGCGGGATGGAGGACGGGGCGCCGGTGAACAACAGTTAGAGAAACTCGAGCCGCTCCTGAATTTCGCGGATGGGCCGGGTGGTGGCCAGTTGCTTGCCGCTTTTGAGGACGATCACATTTTCACCTTTGAACATGGGCTGGATTTCCTTGATGCGTTCCACATTCACGATGATCGAGCGGCTGACGCGGAAAAAGCGGTCCGGCCGCAGTTTGGTTTCGAGGTGATTGAGCGTGTCGCGCAAGATGTGGCTTTCCTTCCCCACATTGACCACGGCGTAATTCCCGGCGGATTCGATGGTATCGATGTCGCTGACGTTGACGAAAATGACCTTGTCCTCGGTCTTTACCGCCAGGCGGGTGAGGTGGGTGTTGGCGGCGGGCCGTTCGGCCAGCAGATCGAGCAAGCCGCGCGTGGTGGCACCCGCTTGTTTGTCCGCGAGGAGTTCGCGGGCGCGTTGCAGGGCGGCCTTGAATCGCGCGGGCTTGAACGGTTTCAGGAGATAATCCAGCGCGTGCGCATCAAACGCGCGCACGGCGTGCTGATCGAATGCGGTGGTGAAAATGACGACCGGCAGCGGCCCGCCGGAAAGATTGCGCAAGACCTCGAAGCCATCCATGCCCGGCATTTGCACATCGAGAAATAACAGATCTGGTTTCTCCCGCTTGAGGAGCGCCACGGCTTCGGTGCCATCGCCGCACTCGCCGGCAAGTTGCACGTCCGCTTCATCGCGCAGCATCATCCAGATGCGTTCGCGCGCGAGCGGTTCGTCATCCACGATAAAGGCGCGGATCTTCATGCAGCGGCGTCCGCGGTGACGGCGGGGGTAACGAGTTGGGTATGAAACGGGATTTTGATCACCACCAGGCAGCCGCCGTTCGGGCCCGGACCAAAGGAGAGCTGTTGTTTGTCGCCGTAGAGTTCTTGCAGGCGCGCGCGGGTGTTGGTCAGGCCAATGCCGGATTCCCCAGGTTTGCCCTCCGGGCGCGCCGCCAGATTCATCGGACCCTTTCCATTATCAACCACGGTCAACTGCAAATTGTCTCCCTCGCGGTGGGCGGAAATTTTGATCAGGCCCGGGCCGCTTTGCGGTTCGATGCCATGGCGCACGGCATTTTCCACAATGGGCTGCAAAATCAGCGTCGGCACCAAGACGCCCAGCAAGTCTTGCGGCACCGCTTGTTCCACGCGCAGACGGTCACCGAACCGCCGTTGTTCAATGTCGAGGTAACAGCGGAGGAATCCCAGTTCGCGACCGAGCGGCACTTCGAGTTCATCCGTGCTGTCGAGCGAACTGCGAAATAATTCGCTCAGGTCGCCAATCATGTCATCCGCGGCATTTGGATTGGTATGGACCAACGTGGAGATGGCGTTGAGCGTGTTGAAAAGAAAGTGGGGATTGATTTGCATCCGCAGCGCGTGAAGTTTTGCATGCGCGAGGCGGGCTTCCAGTTCAATGGCGCGGCGTTCCCGTTGTTGCGAGCGGCGCGAGTTGGCGATGGCCTGGCAGACGCTGACAATGGCCCAGTAGATGAGCATGTCCAACGCGGCGCGCATGCCGGCGAAACCGTTCGGCCGGCTCCCGCCGCGGTCCGACGCTGCCCGTTGTGAGGGCGGCCGTTGTGAGGGCGGCCGTTGTGGGGGTTGCTGCGGCCCGGGTTCGCGCTCACTCGCCCGTCGGGACGCGTCTCCCCCGGGGCGGCCACGATCGGGTTCTCGTTCACCGCCTGGCCGAAGTGGGCCGCCCCGGTTCGGCGGACCCGGCGTCGGCAGGAAATGGGAGGCCGCCTGGCTGGCGGCTACCACGAGAATGCAAGCCGCCAAATGGGTGCCGACATTAATCACCACCCGCTTTCGCTCCAACGGAAACCGAAAAGAAATCCACACCACCGCCGGCAGGAAAAAAGCCCACTGCATCCAGAACAAAGCCGCGAGGGTAAAAGCGTCCAACCAGGGCAGGGAGCCGACGATGGCAAATTGGGTGGCAAACAGGGCCACCAACCCGGCCCAGATACCAACACACATCAAGAGCGGACAAATCCGGCCAAGTAT
>JAYUBJ010000041.1:0-2675 GCA_043740915.1 Verrucomicrobiota bacterium | reverse complement strand
GGAAGGCTTTTGAAAGGGAAAATTAAGTTGCCAGTCCGCCCTGCCTTCCAGCCGTTCGAGCAGGCCGGGGATCGATTCAATGTGTTCGCGCATCTGCGTCATTGGCGCATGCAGGAGGTCGTAGGTCACCGCCCCGGATCGAACTGAATGGCCGGTGGGCGTCAGACCGCCGCGCCGGTACATTTCCACCACTTCATGCCGGCCGATGGCCATGATATGCGCGCCGCCATGGGCTTCGATCCAGCGGAAGGCCGCATACATGAGCACCGTGGCCGTTTCGCGGCTGCGATGCGGCCGGAGCACGCTGAGCAGGCGGATTTCATGCAGTTTTCCATCGAAGGGGAAGGGCAACGAATCCCGTGAAAAATACTTGTCGATGGAATAACCCGGGTGGCCGGGCGGCGTGATGCTGATGAATCCGGCAATCTGGCCAGCGACCCTGGCCACGAGAAAGACGTTCCATTCATCCAGCGCGTCCCGCAGTTGCCCGGCATCATTCATGGCGTGCTGCCCCAATTCCCGCGCGTAGATTTCGTGGCGCAGGCGGTGGATGATTTCGCGATCGGATTCGGTGGCGACCGAGACCAGCAGCCGCCCCGGATGGACTGGTGAACTCGGCAGGATTGAAATCGCCGCCAGCGAGCCTGTATTAATTGTCATGCCGAACAGGATGACGATTTCAACTCGCGCAAGTTAATCGATAAATTCTGCCGAGCCATCGTTATTATCGATCAATCAGAAACGGCGGGGAGGCGCTGAAGCGCAGTGGTTAATCGTTCGGTTCATTCGTAGTGCGTCCACATCCGAACAACCTTGATCGTGTGCTCGGAGTCGTAGACCTGGTACACCAACCGGCGTTGGAGGTTGATGCGACGGGAATAGGCTCCCGCCAGATCTCCCACAAGCTTTTCGTACGGCGGGGGATTCTGAAAGGGGTTCTTCGCGAGAATTTCGAGCAGCCGTTGCGCCTGCCGTTTGAAATTTGAGGACGCCAGCTTCCGGGCGTCCTTCTGCGCTTGCTTCGTGTAAACGATCGACCAACTCACCAGCCGGGTGTGGTGGAGGTTCGGTCGAGCGGCTCAGCCAAGCCCTTGCGGATGGAATCGCGCATGCCCGGAATCGAGAGGAGGTAAAGCGTCTCCTGGATGCTGCGCCAATCCTCCTCCGACACGAGCACGGCATTGGAGCGCTTGCCCGTAATCTGAATGGGTTCGTGGAACTCGGCCGTCTCATCCAAGAGTTGGTAGAGCCTGGAACGTGCGCGCGTGACCGGCCATGAAATCATGGCCAAAGCGTACGTAATAGCGTGCGTGTTGTCAAGCGGCATCTAGAAATGCCCGGCGACGTCGGCTAAATTGGCCGCTCAGAAAAACGAGCCGAAGACGGACGGGATTTCTTTGACGACCACGCGCAAGCTCAAGTTGCGCCGGCGCAACTCGGCGTCGAGTTCGGCGTCCGAATCTTTGGGGCTTTCCAAAATGTGGCGCACGTCGGCCTCGTGCTCGGCAAAGCGTTCGGCGTGCGGATGCCGCGGGTCGCGCCAATGCCGAAGCAAGCGCTCGCGGAATTCCGGATTGCGCCAGACCAGCCGGCCATATTCCAGCTTGGCATATTCCTGAAAATGGATGCCGTTGATGAACATGGCGTCAGTTTAACACGTTTGTTCAGTCGAGCAATCCAATGCGCTTCGCCCAATCGGCGTGGGCGCGGTCGCGCGGTTCATTGCGCTTGAGTTTGGGCGCGAGCAAATCGACAGGCGCGGGGACAAGCAGGTTTAATCTGCTGATTTGCTTTTGACTGGCGCGCTGTTCCCAACCAGCCGGCAGCTCCTGCAAAACTGTCGGCGGCATCAAATTGACGTGCCAGCCGTGCGTGCGCTCAAATTCGCTGCCGATCAACGCCTCGTAGCAATGCCTGGCGACTTCTTCGCTGTCCGTCACGGGATCAACGTCCATGCTGGCTTCGGGAAGATCCGCCGTCAGCCCGCGCTCCTGCGCGTGCCAGAGCAACGCTGCCGAGCCAATGAGCGTCAGGTTGCCCGGTGCCTTGAGGGCCAAACCCAGTTCGGCCAGCCAGTCGGCAATTTGTTTTCCGCTTTTCAGTTCTCGACGCGGCATAAATTCAAGTCTTCCGCGTTGTTTTAGCTCAAGTTTCAAGCAACTCGCTCAACTGGTCGAGGGCAACTTTTTTGAAGCAGTCGTCGGGCATGAGCAAAACCCGGCAATTGACTAGGCATCCGTTACCTGTGCCGAAGGTGGCACAGGCTGCGCCGAAACTTTCATCAGTTTAACAGGCTTTGTGGGTGCGCCAACCGCATTTTGAGAAATGCCAGAACGTTTTGACAGATTGCCCATAGCTTCAAATTTTTTGCGCCTCTCTTGCCCAAGCGTCTTTCAATGTGATGGTGCGATTGAAGACTAATTTGCCGGGAGCGTGATCTTTGTCGAGTGTGAAGTAGGCGAGGCGCTCGAATTGGTAGCGCAGTTCGGGCTTCGCATCTTTCAGGCTCGGTTCGCATTTTGCCGTGATGACCTCCAGCGAGTGCGGATTCAGGTGCGCCTTGAAATCACCACCGGCGGCGTCCGGTTCGGGAACCGTAAAGAGCCGGTCGTAGAGTCGCACTTCGGCGTCCAGGCAATGCGCCACGCTCACCCAATGAATCGTCCCCTTGACCT
>JAYUBJ010000040.1:0-8848 GCA_043740915.1 Verrucomicrobiota bacterium | reverse complement strand
TGACGCGCCGGCCCGGCACCCCGCTCGTCGTCGCGAACGCCGCGGGCACGCCGCTCGTCGAGGACCGCGACTTCGAGCCGCTGCAGGACCCGCTGCTGGGGATGGCACCCTATGCGGGCGAATACGACACCTGCCACGCGCCGCCGCAGCTCAAGACGAAGCTGCCCGACGGGACGAAGTTGCGCGCGAGTTATTACCATGGCGCGACGGTTAATGACCACCAGGCGATGATCTGTCCCAGCGAGCCGAAGACGATGGAATTGCTCCGTGACCAGGCGCAGCGCATGCACCGGCTCTGGGGTGCGAAGGGATACTTCATGTCACACGATGAAATCCGCGTGTTGAATTGGTGTGCCGCCTGCGCAAAGCGCCAACTCACGCCGGGCCAGATGCTGGCGGACAACGTGCGCGCGTGCGCGAAAATTCTGCGCGCCGTGAATCCTGGCGGGCGCATTTACGTGTGGAGCGACATGTTTGATCCCAATCACAACGCGGTGAAAGGACCCTACTATCTTGTGAATGGGCCGCTGCTCGGCTCGTGGGAGGGCCTCGACCGGGACGTGATCGTGGTGCCGTGGTATTTTGAGAAGCGCCAGGAGAGCCTGAAGTTTTTCGCCGATCGCGGGCACCAGCAGGTCATCGCGGGTTACTACGATGCGAAGCCGGAGCAGGCGGCCGAGTGGCTCGCTGCGGCCAGGACCGTCCCGGGTGTGCTCGGGATCATCTATACAACGTGGAAGAACGACTACCGCCAGCTCGAGAAATTTTCCGAAGTCATCAACCAGACGAAGTAACATGAATCCTAGTTTTGCGTTTCGTAGCATCACCTCTGTATGTGCCCTGATCGGATTGGGGATTTCTTCCCTGCCTGGTATTGCTGCGAATCCGGCCTTCTCGTCATCGACGCGAATAGCGGCACCAACGGCGAACGTGGATTGGCCCGCGTATCTCGGTGACAAAGGGCGCAGCCTCTATTCGCCATTGCGGCAAATCAACCGGTCGAACGTCACCCAACTCAAGGTCGCATGGACTTACGATACCGGCGATAAGGGCGAGTATCAGGCCAACAACTTGATCATCCAAGGCGTGCTCTACACCGCGTCACCGACGCGCCGCGTCATTGCGTTGGATGCCGCCACCGGACGCGAACTCTGGGAGTGGGATCCCAAGACTGAGCGTTCCGGAGCTGGCGCGGGGCGCGAACGCGGTCTCGTTTACTGGCAAACCAAATCGGGCGGTGAAGCGCGCCTCTTTACCGCCGTGGGCAATTACCTCTTTGCCCTCGATGCGAAAACCGGCGCGCCCATCCGCACCTTCGGCGAGAATGGCTCCATCCATTTGGGGGCGGGCCTCGATGCCGCCGGCCCGCCGAACGTTGGCCTCAATACGCCCGGGGTCATCTACCAGGATCTTTTGATCATCGGCGGAATTGGTGGTCCGGGAGCCATCCGGGCCTTGGATGTGCGGACGGGCCAGCGCCGGTGGATTTTCCATTTGATTCCGCGCCCCGGCGCAGTGGGCTACGAAACCTGGCCGCCGGAGGCTTACAAGACCGCCACCGGCCTGATGCCGTGGTGCGGTCAATCCCTCGATGACAAACGCGGAATTGTTTACGTCGCAACCAAGACGGCGGAGCCCGATTTCTATGGCGGCGAGCGTCACGGCATAAACCTGTTCGCCAACAGTCTGGTGGCTTTGGATGCTGCCACCGGAAAACGGCTGTGGCATTTCCAGATCGTACACCACGACCTGCTCGACAAGGATCTGCCGTGTCCGCCGGTCCTGTTGACCGTGAAGCAGGGCGGCAAAAAAATCGACGCGGTGGCTCAGGGAACGAAACACGGTCTGGTCTTTGTTTTCAATCGGGTAACCGGAGCACCGCTCTGGCCGATCGTAGAGCAGTCCGCGCCCAAGTCCGATCTCCGCGGCGAGGAGGCCTGGCCCACTCAGCCCTTTCCGACAAAACCTGCGCCGCTCATGCGACAACACTATGGCGAGGCGGACGCATCGAACCTCTCTCCCGAATTAAACGTGATCACCGTGGATCGCATCCGCGCCTCACCCAACTTCGGACCCTTTCCCGCCCCCAGTCTCAAGGAAACCATCATGTTCCCCGGATTTGACGGCGGCATGGAATGGGGCGGCGGCGCGGCCGATCCCGACGGGGTGTATTACGTGAACATCAACGAGATTCCGTGGATCTTTCAGATGGTGGAAACGCGCCATGCCGACGGCTCTCCGCTCGTGCGGGGCGAGCGCGATTACATGCTTTATTGCGCGGCCTGTCACGGCCTGGATAAGACGGGCAATCTGGCGGGTGGTTTTCCATCGCTCATCGAGGTGATCAAGCGGCGTCCGCGCGATCAAATTGCCCAGATCACCAGACAAGGCGCTGGGCGCATGCCCGCGTTTGACCAGATACCCGAGGCCCAACGCGACGCCATCCTTGATTACGTGCTGAACGCGGCGCCGCCTTCGGCCTCGCGTCCCGGGGAGGGCGCCGGTCCCGCGACGGCCCCGAGCCAGGCTTCGGCGTATGCCTTCGGAGGTTTCCGCCGTTGGCTCGATAGTGAAGGCTATCCCGCGATCAAGCCACCGTGGGGCACATTGAATGCCGTGGATTTGAATACCGGCGAAATCAAATGGAAAGTGCCGCTCGGCGAATACGCCAAGTTAAAGGCCCGCGGCATTCCCCCCACGGGTACGGAGAATTACGGAGGCCCCGTGGTGACGGCGGGCGGCCTTGTTTTTATTGGCGCGACCGCGGACGAAACCATCCGGGCTTTCGACAAAGATACGGGCGCCGTGGTGTGGCAGGCGCCGCTCCCCTTTGGAGGCAATGCCACGCCCAGCATCTACATGGTGAATGGCCGGCAGTACGTGGTCATTTCTGCGGGTGGAGGAAAATCCGGACGTCCCGCCGGCGGCAGTCTGGTGGCGTTTGCCCTGGCTGAGACGCGCACCAAGCCTTAGCGATGGGACAACAGTGCGATGGTTCCGATTGCGGCCAGTGCGGCGAGCACCACCAGCATGATTTTGACCCAACTCAACGGATATTTGCCCGCAATGGTGCCGGTATAGCCGTTCAGCACGACCTGATAATTCCGGGTGCCGTAATCGTAAGTGAGCAGCCAGATGGGTACTAATATGTGCTTGAACGTTTGCCCGGAGTAATCTGTTTGGACATTCAAAAAGCGGTGCGTGTCGCCCGGCACCTCGGCGGCGCATAGGCGGTTCATGCCGGCATCCATGTCTTCCCGTGCCTGTTTGGCGGCGGTGAGCAGGTCGATTTGGTATCGCTCCACCACCCAGCCAGCGAGGAAGCCGGGTTGGTAGGGCACGAGTTCCTTGGTCGGAAAAGGTTCCACTTTGCGCAACATTTCCGGTTGCACCCCGCGCGAGGCCGGCACGAGTTCGTCATCAAAGAAATGATCAAGTGAACCGCTGCTCGGCACCCAACGGATTTTCTGGACCTGACGGCTTTGGGTTTTTCCCTCGGAGTCCGTGTAGGTTTCAGTCTCGTAGTAATAATAACCAGACTCCGCTGTCCAATCCCCATGCACCTGCGCATCAAAGGTCCAGTAGGGAATGTAGAGGCCCTTGACGGTGTCCGTGAGCGCCGCGGATTTCAGTTTGTTTGGGGCAAACCAACGGGTGCCGTACCACTGACGGATGCTGTCGCGCACCTGGTTCTCGCTGATCTTCATCGCCAGCAGGCTTTCCGGGCAAAAGGCCTCCTTGATCTCCTCGTACGGCACGAGCGCGGTCGACCCGCAAAAATCGCAACGCTGCCCCACGCGTTCGGCGTCGAACACCGAGATGGCCTGGCAGCTCTGGCATTTTACGGACGTCTTCTTCGCCTGCCACCCGCGCGCGGCGTCGGGGATCGCCCGCAACGCCGCCACCAGATCGTGCTCCTGGATGAGCTCCGCGCCGGTCGCGGAGAGTTCCACCTGGGCCGGCGACACCGTACCACAGCACGGACAGACGAGGGATTTCTTGGCCGGATTCCACCGTGCCTCTCCGCCGCACGCGGGGCAGGAGAACTTTTTCTGGGCGGTTGCCTCAGCCATATCAGGCCTTGAGGAAATCTTCCAATGCCGTCCGCGTAATGCGCCAGGCGGTGCCAATTTTCTTGCCCTTGAGCGAACCCTCCGTCAGCGCCGCCAGCACATCCGCCTCACTTACGCCCAGCGCCTTGGCGGCGTCCGCCGGGCCGAGCAGTTCCGGCAGACTGCCGACGGCTGCCGGGGAGGTGGCAATAAGCGGCGGCACCGCGCCCGGAGGCACCGCGGCTGGGGTGGTTTGCGGCGTGCCCATCGCCGCCACCATCTGCTGACCCATCGCGAGACCGGCGCCGAGTCCGGCCGCAGTGCCGGCCATGCTGCCCGCCTCGCCACCGCCCTTGGCCATCGATTCGGCCATCTGGAATTTCACATAGTCATTGAGATTGCCCACGGCCGCCATGCTGGAGCGCTTGTCGATGGCCTGTTCGACCTCCGGTGGCAGCGAGACGTTCTCGACGATGAAGCTCGAAATTTCCAAACCATATTTGCTCGTGACCGCCGGATTGATGAGTGGCAGCAGCGCGCCGCCCAATTCCGTATAGCGCGCCGCGAGATCCAGCACCGGAACTTTCGCCGTCGCCAATGCGTCCGTGAATACACTGACAATGCGCGAGCGCATCGTGTCGGCAAATTCATCAAGACGGAAATGGGCGTCGGTGCCGGCCACCTCCTTGAGAAACAGCTTGGGGTCGACGACGCGAAAGTCAAAGGTGCCGAAGGCGCGCGCCCGCACGATGCCGAAGTCGGGATCACGCATCATGATGGGATTGGACGTGCCCCATTTGTTGCCGGTGAACAGACGGGTGTTGACGAAATACACGTCGGCCTTGAAGGGTGAGTGGAGACCATATTTCCAACCCTTGAGCGTGGAGAGGATGGGAATGTTGTCGGTGGTGAGCGTATGTTTGCCCGGCGTGAACGTGTCGCCGAACTGGCCGAGATAAATGAACTGCGCCACTTGTGATTCGCGCACGATGAGCTGGGCGCCGTTCTTGATTTCCTTGTCCTCGTCCGGGAACCGGAAGGAGAGGGTGTCGCGGGAGTCGTCCTGCCATTGAATGATTTCCAGGAACTGTGTTTTCAGATAGTCGAGCAGACCCATAAAATGCCTTTCGGTTAAGTTTCAGGGATGATTCTGCGGGCGGCACACTTTTGGAAGTATAATTTGGCGGGAAATTCGTAATGGCCCATAGGCGTGGGACCCGGGGTTGATTTAGGTGTCGCCGACCGCGGGCCGATTCGCCAGTCTGTAGGTATATATTATGGAGTTCCAAACTGAACCAGTAAGCAACCCATGCCAAAATGGCGTAAGCTAAAACCCGTGCTGCGAATAACTGGAATCTTGATGGTGCTCTACCTGGTCGCCGTCGTGCTGGTGTACTTCAATCAACGGGCGCTGCTCTTTTTTCCAGCGCACGAAACACCCTCCACCGGGCTGAGCCCGTGGTTGAACGGGGATCGCACGATCGGCTACTGCCGGGAGGTGCCCCACGCCCGCACGATCTGGTTCATGATGCACGGCAACGCCGGTCAAGCCGCGGATCGCGATTACGTTTTGCCATGCCTGTCTGACCTGGATTCTTTCTACGTACTCGAGTATCCCGGGTACGGCGCGCGCCAAGGGAGTCCTTCCTTGGAATCGATCAATCAGGCCGCGTCCGAGGCCTACCGGCTGCTGCGTTCACGGAATCCGACCACCCCGGTTTGTGTCCTGGGCGAATCCCTCGGCAGCGGCCCCGCCTGTGCGCTCGCCCGCGAGACCCTGCCGCCGGACAAGATCGTCCTGGTGACTCCTTTCGATACCTTGGCAAATGTTGCCGCCCGGCATTTCCGGATTTTGCCGGTCCGGCTCATGCTTCGCGACGATTGGAACAACGTGGAGTCCCTGCGGCATTATGCCGGCCCCCTCGAAATCTTCGGCGCCAGCGAGGATGACATCATCCCGATCGCGCATGCGCGGGCTTTGGCGAAACGGATTCCCGGTGCCAGGTTCACCGCGATTTCTGGCGGGCACAACGACTGGTCGGACGAGGATCGGGTGAAAATAAAACGGTGATCAGGCCGATTCCTGGGGCATTTTTGCTCAAACCACCTGCGGCGGCGCGAAACCTTCGCGGTAAGTGCGCGACAGGATTTCGTTGTTCGCCCGGTCATGGTTCGTGAAACGGAAGTTGGCGGCATCCCAGCGCAATTCCTGCCCCGGAAAGCGCGTCGCCTTCACCGCCAGCAACGCCGGTTCGGTGATGCGCCACCCAATGTCGAACGGCGTCCACAACGGTTTCTTCGCGCCGAGACAATTGTCCGCCCAATCTTTCCAATGATTACGCGGCTCGACCTCCGGCAGCGGTTCGTTCTCCACGACCTTGCCCTTGCGGAAGATGGTGATCTTGCCATCGGCCTCCAGCAGCAGCGTGCCTTCGTCGCACACGACCATGGTGCGGTTGGCATCCACCTTCATCGGCGGCAATCCCAACGCGGCAAACGACGGCTGCAGGCCGCTGTCGTTGTAGCGCACGACAAACTTTTCGCGGGCAAACTTCCCGCCACCCGCGTAAGTGATGGTGCTCTGGTTGTGCGCGGAGTGACCCGTATTTGAAGGGCGGATGGTGTGGGTGAGCACTGCTTCCGGCGACGGGAGGTCGTAGGCGAAGTAGAGCAGGTCGAGCAGATGGCAGCCCCAGTCGGCGAGTTGCCCGCCGCCGGTTTCCCAGAAGGCGCGCCAGCGCCGGGGAGCGAGGTCTTCGCTGTAAGGAAGCTCGGTGCTGAGGGGCCCGCGCCACAGGTTCCAATCAAGGTAATCCGGCACCGGCTGGGCGGGAGCATACGCACTCCAGGCGTCGGCAAAATAATGGCCGCGCTCGACGGAGCCGGTCCAGACGTAAGCCTCGACCGGTCGGCCCAGTTGGCCCCGGCGCAGAATTTCCACGGACTGCATGCGCCCCGTGTTGCAGGCCCGTTGATTGCCCATCTGCGTCACGAGCCCGGGCCGCGCCTTCAGGCCGTCGCGAATCATCCGCAGTTCCGCCAGTTGATGCACCAGCGGCTTCTGTCCATACATGTGTTTGTTGTGCTTCAACACCGTGAGCATCATCGGCGCATGGTGGAAATCGGGTACGTCGACAATGACGGCATCGAAATCGCCGATATGATTCGCGAAGCCCTCGCGGTAATCCTGCACCGTCCAGGCGTCCGGATGCTCTTTCTTGATGTTGTTGAGCTCGCGCTGGTCCACGTCGCAGAAGCCGGCCCACTCGACTTTCGGATGCCCTTTCAAGCCGCCGCGCTGGAGGCCGCCGATGCCGCCGACGCCAATCTGGAAGATGCGCAGTTTGCTGTTTTTATTGGTTTGCGCGCGCGCGTTCCAGGAGAGCGCGGTCACGCCTGCGGTCAGCACCGCACCCGACCGGAGGAAGGTGCGGCGGGTGATGGGTGAAATGGAAGAGGGGGCCAATGTCGTTTTCATAGTGTGTGGGTACATCATGCACGAACGGCCGTTCATCTCAAGAAAAAGTACACCTGGCTCGAACCCGAAATCCGGTCGGCCTCACCAACTGGTCGTTTGGCAAGCCCGGCCGGCTAACTCCAATGCCTTGAAGGAACCATTAAGGATGGCCTAACGAACAGCAGCCTAAAGCTTTGCACCCTCCAAAATTTGCATCCTTTCCGGTTTGTGAGATGTCACTCAATTGTGTGCGTATGATTCCTTTCTGATTCAGTAATGCGCGATGACTTCGATCTCGACGCTCGCCCCGCGCGGCAATGCGGACACCTGCACGGTGGAACGCGCGGGAAAATCCACCGTGAAATAGCGGGCATAGACCTCGTTCATCCGGGTGAAGTCGGCGAGGTTCGTCAAGAACACCGTGCTCCTCACGACGTGGGTGAACGAAAGTTTCTGGTCGTCCAGGATCGCCCGCACGTTTTCGAGCACCCGTTCGGTCTGGGCCTGGATGTCGCCGGCCACCAAATTGCCCGTGGCCGGATCGAGCGGAATCTGTCCCGCGCAAAACAACAGGTCGCCGACGCGCACGGCGTGATTATAGGGGCCGACGGCGGCGGGGGATTTTGCGGGTTGGATGATGGTTTTAGTGGCCATGAGCTGGTGCGTTGTTGATCCGAAGTGCGGGGCGAATCTGTCGGCTTTGTCCGCCCGCGTCAAGGGGCTGGACCAACCGATTGCCGGGAACCAAGGGAACAAAGGGTTGACATTGCCCAGGCCGAATGCGGAGACTCCCCGATGAAAAGGATTATGATTCTCCTCCCGCTCTTGGCCGTCCTCACTGGCGGCTGTGCCTGGTATAAGATTCAGCCGATTGCACGGACGGAAGTCAAACGCTGGGGCGAGCCCGGGAAACCCCTCGCGGAAGGCTACATTTTTTATCAGCCGGAATTGTATTTCTCGGCGACCATCACGACGGAAACCGTCAAAAACAGTGCGGGCCAGGATGAGTCCCGACATAACGTGTCGGTGACGCCGGTGTATTTGCCCAACTACGGCAAGCCGTACCGGGTGACGACGCATAATTTTCTCGGCAAATCCGATTTCGGATTTGATTTCGAGAACGGCTGGAAACTGACCAGGCTGGCGGACAAGGCGGACAATTCGACCCTGGCCAACACTCTGGCCGGCCAGTTGGACACGATTTTGAAAGCGACCGGCGGGGGCGGTGTCTCGAAGGCAATGTCGTCGAAAACACGCGTGGTCCTTTACCGGCCAACGTTCAACGAGGCGACCGGATATTTTGATGGCTTCGCGCCGGTAAACATTCGCATGGACGAGT
>JAYUBJ010000039.1:0-2688 GCA_043740915.1 Verrucomicrobiota bacterium | reverse complement strand
ACGATCGATTTGCCCGCGGAACCACCGGCTTGCACGATCACCTTCCCATCGACAATCAATGGCGAGGCCGACATCCCATAATAAATATTCGCCGCCTGATTGTCCGCGAGAATATTCCGCCGCCAGAGCAGCTTGCCGGTTTCGGCCTCGAGGCAGTGCAGTTCGCCGGTCGCGCCGAGGGAATAAAGTTTGCCGTCGTGCCAGGTGGGCGTGGCCCGCGAGCCGTCGCCACCCATCGATTCCTGAAAGGAGGCATCGTAGGTGTGCGCCCAGATTTCGCGGCCCGTTTCGAGGTCGTAGGCCGTCACTGCTTCCTGCTGGCGGCGCTGCTCGATGGTGAACGCCAGTCCATTGGCGACGACGAACGAAGCATAGCCGCCGCCGATGGGCTGCCGCCAAAGCTGGCGCAATCCCGTCGCGGGCCAGGTGGTGAGAATCGGTTTCTCGGCATAAATCCCGTCACGGTTCGGCCCGCGGAAATCGGTCCAGTAAATACCGCCCGTGGAATGGCCCGGCTTGGCCGCGGCGGTTTTGTTCCGGACGCGGTCGGCTTCCACGGCCTCGTAATTGGGCACCGTCTTGTGCCAGGTGAAACTGGGGCCGAACCCGCCACGCCACTCCACGCTCATGCCGGTGAGCTTGACGAGCAGAAATATGATCAGGCCTGCGTAAGGCAGACAATAAGCTGCAATGCCGAACGAGCCGAAGATTTTCAGCAGAACTCCGCGCGAACTTCGCCAAAGCCGGATGAACCCGAGGGGTGGAAACAGCAATGTCGCAAGCAAGATTCTCATCACGGAAACTTGTAGTGAACTCAGCAGCTTCTGTCGAGCCATCACGGCTGCGTTCTCAAACACCCCGGGGAGCGCGCCCGCCCCGGGTGCTGTTTTCTAAGCCCTCGCGGAAAATTCCGAGATCTTCCTTTACCCTTTATTTAGTTGGTGCCGGCGGCGGGCGCAGGCGCGGATCGGCCAGGTCGAGCCGATACATAATCTGATTGTAATTGTAACGCGGCGTGGCCACCGGATTGCCGGAAAACTCCTCCGTGTAAGTCCCCTCGAAATAGATAAACCGCCCGCCGGCCTGATCGAAAAACGGATGCTGAGTCGGATTGTAGAACGTATATTTTTCGTGCGTCACGATCTTCCGCGCCCAGTGCCACGGGCCGGTGGGCGAGTCGGCTTCGGCGAACCAAATTTCACCCAAATGCGAACTACCGCCGCTCTGACCGCAAATCATTACCCAGCGCTGGCGATACGCGTTCCAACAAATCGAGGCGGTGTGCAACTCCACCGGCTTGCCCGACTCCGCGTCGGTGACCTGGTAGCGCGCGTCCTCGGCGCGCAGCTTGCCGGCGCGGACCAACTCACGTTCCTCCTTCTGGCCAAGCGGTGCGCCGTCCGTCCGCCATTCCCACTTCGCTTTGCCATCGGTACTCGTTGAAACGGTCAAGGACTCGTAGCTCGCCTGGTTGGTCAGACTGCGCCAGTCGGCCTTCACCCGCACGATCGCAAACGGCGCGGGGAAATAAAAATAATCGCCGCTCGCGTCCTTGAAACGCAACGGATGGGACGCAGGTCCCCGCCACTTCTCCTTCAAATCAAACGCGCCGATCTTTTCGAACATTTGCGTCTTGTCGTTGAACACGACCAGGCCGTGCTCCAGCATTTCACCGAGGCTCTTCATTCGCAGGTAGTGCGCGACGAGTCGCTCATGCCCAGCCGCATCCGCGAGGGTCAACAGCCCGTCAATCCACAACAGCCCCTCACCTTGGAGTTTCACCATCGGCCGACTGAAGCCGTCCTCACCCGTGAAGTATTTCAAATCCACGCCGACTTTGGGATCGAGTCCGCCGCTGTCCGGCATCGCCGAGGTCGCGCCCGCGGTGCCGAAATGACCGAGCGGGTACTTGGGCCGTAGCGTATCGCCCCAGAACCAATAAATTTTTCCGCGATACGGCGCGGCCATCACGGTGTCTTGGCCAGCGACCTGCGCATTGAGCACCGGTTCCGCGAGAGGTGCGCGACCGCCGAGCAACACGGTGTCGCGATAAATGCCCTCGCCCGTCACCCGATAAAGCCGCTCGGCAATATTCTGCCGCTTGATTTTCAATTCCACGCTGCCGCCGGTTTTCACCGCCAGAGTCTTGCCCGCATAGCCGAAGCTGTCCTTGGCAAACTCATAGCCGTGGCTGCGGACATGGAAGAACACGTCGCGGTTCATCAACCCCGGTTCGAGGAACGCCACCACGCCCGCGCTGTCCGTGTAAAATTGCAGGTGATTGACCGTCTCCAATTCGACGAGCGGCACACCGCGCCCGGTCTGGTCGTCGACGACTTTGATTTGGAAATACAAGTTGTCCGCCGCGCCGACGCACATCGCCATCAACAGTGCGAACACAAGCCAAATCCGGCCAATCAGGCCAATTACTTTGATGGGTAGGGCGCGTCGCTCCGCGCGCGCCGCGGCCGGCCACCGAATCGGCGCGCACGAACCCCGACAGCCGTTGTCGGGGTGAGTGAAGCGCCCTAACCACGTGTTTATTTCATTCCACCGGTTCATTAATATTCCTCAGGGTTTGCTGACTCACCGACACTGGCAGCGCGGGCAATAAAACGTGCTGCGCGCGGCCTGCACAATGCGCCGGATCGCCGCGCCGCAACGTGCGCACGGCTGGCCGGCCCGATC
>JAYUBJ010000038.1:0-2690 GCA_043740915.1 Verrucomicrobiota bacterium | reverse complement strand
GGAGTGCGGAGTGCGGAGTGCGGAGTGCGGAGTGCGGAGTGCGGAGTGCGGAGTGCGGAGTGCGGAGTGCGGAGTGCGGAGTGCGGAAACCACGTTTTTCATTTGGGTACCGAACCTCTATGCCAGACGCGCAGCCGGTACGTCAACACAATTCAAAACAATTTTAAAAGATTCTGTTTTTCAGCGCGCGGCAAACAGATGCCTCGTCCATTCCCCGCCCCCGGTAACATTTATCTTAAGCCAACGCGCGTTATTCGCCCACCTGGCGCTTGATGGCATCCAGAATTTTCCGGGTCCACTTCTCCAGCACCGCGGCATCACGCCCCTCGATCAACAACCGCGCTTTCGGCTCCGTTCCCGAGTAGCGCAGCAAAACCCGGCCGCCCGCCGGCTTGACTTCGACTTCCGCCTGGGCCACGAGGGCGAGCACTCCTTCGAGTTGGTCAAATGGCTTCTTCTCGCGCACGCGAAGATTGGTGACGAGCTGCGGATAGCGTGTCCAACACCGCGCCAGTTCCGACAATGATTTCTCCCGCGTCTTCATGATCCGCAAGATCTGCAGAGCGCAGACCAGGCCATCGCCAGTGGTGGAGTAATCCCGGAAAATCATGTGTCCGCTTTGCTCGCCGCCGAGGTTGAAGCCGCCGCGCAACATCGCGTCGATCACATTCTTGTCACCCACGGCCGTGCGGATGATTTTGCCCCCCGCGCCCGTAATCACGGCCTCCAGCCCGGCATTGCTCATTACGGTCGTAATCAACGTCTTTTCCACCAGCGTGCCTTGCGTGAGCATGTCGAGCGCCGCGATGGCCATGATGTCGTCGCCGTCGATCATCGTGCCCGCCTCGTCGCACAGGAGCACGCGGTCGGCGTCGCCGTCGTGCGCGATGCCAAGGTGGGCCGAGTGCTCGCGGACTTTCGCGCACATCTGCTCCGGGTGCATGGAGCCGCAGTTCTTGTTGATGTTGGTGCCATCGGGTTGGTTCCCATAGACCACGAGTTCGGCCCCCAGTTCGCGCAGCACACAGGGCGTCGATTTGTAGGCGGCCCCATGCGCGCAATCGACCACGATGCGCAACCCTTCCAGCGTCAGGCCCCGCGGAAAGGAAGCCTTGGCGTATTCAATGTAACGGCCGAGCGCATCGTCGATGCGGACGGCCTTGCCGATTTCTCCCGCCGTGGGCCGGATGTCTTGGATGTGCCCGCTGAACACCAATTCTTCGATCTGGCTTTCGATGTCGTCCGCGAGTTTGTAGCCGTCCGCGCCAAAGAATTTGATGCCGTTGTCGTCGTACGGATTGTGCGAGGCCGTGATGACGATACCGGCGTCGGCGCGCAGACTGCGCGTGGCGTAGGCCACCCCCGGCGTGGGCAAAGGCCCGATGAGCAGCACGTCCACGCCCATCGAAAGAATGCCGGAGGTGATGGCGTTCTCGAGCATGTAACCGGACAGGCGGGTGTCTTTGCCGATGACAATCTTGTGTTTGCCGCGGCCGCGCGACTGCACTTCGAGGTTCTTGAAGACATGCGCGGCGGCGCGTCCCAGCTTGAGTGCCGTTTCCGCCGTGACGGGTTCAATGTTGGCCGTGCCGCGAACGCCATCGGTGCCGAAGATCTTCTTGGAGGCAGACATGATTTATTCGCGGGAAGGATTGTTGGTGGATTGAAGCGAGGTAGATGGCTGCCCTGGAGACGGCGGAACCGGTTGGTTTTGCAGGACCGACTTGACCGTCACCCAGATCAAGACGGCCAGCGCCAGGGAAAAGAGCTTCAGCCAAAAATCTTTTACGATGGAATCGCGCAACGGCATAATCATTTCTCGATGGGTTCGACCGGCGCGACGGACTCGGGCTTGACGCGGTCGATCGTGAGCGAGCGGAACCAGTCCACCAGCCCGCGGGATTTGCTGCGCTTGATGAGCACCGAGGTGAGAAAGGCGCGCAATTCTTCCAGGGTGAGGCCGCGCACCAATTCGCCCCGATAGGCGTAGGAAATGGAGCCGTTTTCTTCGGAGACCGCCACTACCACCGCATCCGTCTCCTCGCTCAGGCCGATGGCGGCCCGGTGACGCGTGCCGAGTGATTTATTCAAGTCCTGCCGCTGCGTAAGCGGAAAGATGCAGGCCGCCTGGGCGATGCGGTCCCCTTTGATGATGACGCCGCCGTCGTGAATGGCGTTGTTGGGGAAAAAAATGGTCTCCAACATTTCCGGCGTCGCCTCGCAATCCACCAGGATGCCGGATTCCACTGCCTCCTGGAGTTGGATCGTCTGCTCGATGGCAATCAATGCGCCGATCTTCACCTCCGCCAGTCGTTCCACCGTTTGAATGATGACTTCAATGTTCTCGCGCTGTTCCCGCACGGCGCTGAAGACGGATTGGGTGCCCAACTCAGCCAGCAGACGGCGCAGTTCCGGCTGGAAGATCACCAAAATGGCGATGGCCGAAAACGCGAAGAACGAGCGCAACAAAAAGCTCAACACGGTCAATTTCAACACCGAGGTGAGAAACGTCAGCGCGAGCAGGATCAGAAAACCATTCACCACCGGCGCGCCGCGGGTGCGCCGCACGAACGTGTAGGCGTAGTAGATCCCGACCGTGAGAATGGTGATCTCCACGGCGGGCCGCCAAACTGCTTGTAGCACTGACCAGTACATTATCTCTTACACGCCAGAATCCCTTCGGCGGTGCG
>JAYUBJ010000037.1:0-2702 GCA_043740915.1 Verrucomicrobiota bacterium | reverse complement strand
ACCATCGCCGCCGCGGTGCAGTCGAAACCAGCCGCCGCAGGTCAACCGGGAAGTTAGGGGTGTGTCCATTGACCCGCGGAAGCTTGGTGATATTGTTTCGATATGAGACCAACCGCCAAGCATCATCCTTACGCCCTGAGGATACCAACGGCGGACGCGAAAGAACTGGCCAAAGCCCAGGAGCTCTCCGGCCAGTCGATCAATCAACTGGTGATGATTTGTGTCCGCAAGGCCTTGCCCGAGGTCGTCGCGAGCCTGGGCGCCAACCCGCGCGTGACGAACGTTGCGCCGCTCCCGGCAATTGAATGGCGGCGCATTTACCGGCATCCGGATGAGTTGCACGGGGTGTCCGCAAGACAACTGGCAAAATTCCAAAGCCAAAAGGAACTGCGGTGAATTCTTGGGAGGTTTGGCAGTGTCCTTTTCCCTGGGGTGAGCATCCGGCGGTGATTGTTTCCAACCCGGTGCGGGTGGAACGCAAGCCGCAAATCGTGGTACTCTCCTGCCAGACGATGAGACCGGACACTCTTCGAGATCCTTACGGCAATGAATCGCTGTTGGACGAAGCGGACGATCAAGGTCTGGCGATTGCCGGACTCTAAGCCAACCCTCCGTGGTTTTCGGTTGCGCTGGGCTTCCGGTCCGGCTCGGCGGTTGCGCTCCTGGCAATTCCCGTCCGACGAAGTCCCGGTTGCGGATTGACAATTCGGCCCTCGAGATTACAGTGTGGTGTATGACACTGCTACAAACCCGGGTGGATGAGCAGACGGCCCGGAATTTCGAGCGGGCTGCCAAAGAACACGGGCATACGAAATACAGCTACCTCCAGGAGATCGTGCAGGGTGCCGCCGTGCAGCCGGCGCCGCGCACTTGGAAGAAGCACTTGGAATGGCGAAAAAGCCTCAAGTTGAAGCCGCTCCCCTATGGCATCGTGGTCAAAAACCGGGAAGAAAGCGGCGAGCGATGATCTACGCGGATACGAGCTTCATCGTTTCAACCTATGTGGACGACGCCAATACTCCATTCGCTGACCAGTTCAACGCGAAGGAACAACGCCTGCCTTTTATCTTCCTGCACTGGCCCGAGGTGGCCAAGGCATTTTGGACCAGCCACCCCAATTCTGCTGAAAGAATCTGGGCTCAGTTGAAAAACGACGTGACCGATGGACGAACCCTCTACCGCCCCCCAGATCAATCCTGACACCGTTGCGCAACGCGCCGCCAGCCTGATCCGTGGATACGCCCAACGGTGGCCCAAGCTCCGCGCCCTGGACGTGATGCACGTCAGCGCGGCGGTCAAGACTGGATCAAAAACCTTCCTCTCTTTTGACGCCAAAAGTTTTCAGCGGGTTCTGGCGCACACCCAAAATCTCAAAGTGTGGCCCGCCCTCACCCCCGCAGCAACCGCGCGCCTAAAATAGTGTCCCAGCCAGAACCCTCCCCCTCCCCCGGCCGTAAGCGTTGAAACTCCCTCGCGGCAAGTGCGGACTACAAGAGATCCACGCCATTCCGTCGTCGAAGCGTCCGTGCTCCGTCATGAAAGATTTCTTGCAGAATTTCCAAGGTGACAGATTGGGACGCGGGAATTTCCGCTCTAGCGGTGAATCCGGGGTTTGGCATCCGACATTTTGAATCTGGGATCAAATCTGAGAGTGAACCAAGGAGTTGACAAAAGGGCGTCTGATCCCAATTCTCCCCGCCTTGGTTGCCTCGGTAGCTCAGTTGGTAGAGCAGTTGACTCTTAATCAATTGGTCCTAGGTTCGAGTCCTAGCCGGGGCACCACTTCAAGGAAACTGGGGAACACAATATGGAGAACAAAAACACAACCACACTACCACAGGCGGGAGAACTGCTCATCACCACCCGGGAACAACGCGGCGTGTCCGCGAATTATCTGGTCACTCTGCGCGCCATGCTCGCCAAGCTGGGCCGCGCGTTCCCCGGGCCGCTCCGCGATTTGAGCGCGGGCAGTGTCGAGGATTTCCTCGCCACGATGAAACCGCGCACGGCCAATAATTATTTGATGCTGCTGCGGCAACTCGTGAAATTTGCGCGCCGGCGCAAGTTGCTTCCGCGCCGGTGGGATGATTTGGACGCGGTTGAAAAGCGGATCGTCCCGCCGGTTGATCTGAAAATATATTCGCCAGCGGAAGTGCGTCGAATTTTGGATGCTTGCGATGAAACGATTTTGCCGGTGGTGTTGCTGACGGTTTTTGCCGGCGTCCGGCTGGCGGAATCGTTGCGCATGACGTGGGTGGCCGTGGATCACGAGCGCAAGCAAATCGAGGTGACGGCGGCAAACTCGAAAACGCGGTCGCGGCGATTGTGCCGACTGTCGCCGAACTTGGCGGCATGGCTGGCGAGCTGCGCAGCCAAACGCGAGTTGATGATTTTCGCCGGCACGCGCAAGGCTTTCGGGGATCGGCTCCGGCTGGCCTTTCTCGTGGCGGGATTGACTCCGCGCCGAAACGGTTTGCGGCATTCGTTCGTGAGCTATCACTTGGCGGCGGGCGGATCGGCGGCGGTCACGGCCTTGGAGGCGGGCCACACGGAAGCGATGCTGTTCCGGCACTACCGCGAGCTTGTGAGCGATCAGGCGGCAAGGGAGTTTTGGGCGATTTGGCCGGAAAGCCAGCAAATCGAGCTAAAACTGGCAATTTGAGGAAATCGGACGCGCTACGATTCGATTTAAGACACTTTGA
>JAYUBJ010000036.1:0-2706 GCA_043740915.1 Verrucomicrobiota bacterium | reverse complement strand
CCGCCCCCATCCCGTGCGAGGTCTTGTCGCCGTCCATGATCTGAATCTCGTAGCGGTTCTGGAGATACACTCCGCTGTTGCCGCCTTCCTTCATCACGAGAAATTCAATGTGCAGCCGGAAATCCCGGTAGGTTTTCTTGGTCACGATGTCCGCCGTGCCGTACTTGCCGCCCGCAGCCACGGGATCGTCGGTCATGACCACCGTCCCCTTGTCCACCGGATCTTCCACAATCTTCCATTTGATGGGGAGCGCGGAGGCAAATCGCGGGCCTTCCCAGTAAGTCCACTTCTCATCCAGCAGCTGGCGCGTGCCATCAATAATGACCTCGGCGCCCTTCAACGGTTTCGCTCCCACGTCCACGCCCGCCAGGGCGGACAGCGTCATGGTCGAGGCGGCCAGGCCCAAAATTACGGCGGAGCAAAGACGAGGCATCGATTTCATGGTGGTGTTCTTAGTCTGATTAATGGTGTGCGGACAGGCGCTATCACCGCATGAATAATGGCGGTTTTGCAATACAAGAATTCCGACATACAAGAATTCCGTAGGATAGGCGTCGCGCCGCGCCTGTCTCTGACTTCACAGGATCCAGCTCTTGGGTTATCGCTGACGCTCACTCCAAACGAGCCAGATCGATGGCTGAGTGCTGGCAGAGGGAGACAGGCGCGCCGCCTATCCTACGTTTGCATGGCCCAACCGCCTGCGCGCGCGTCTTGACTCATCCGGCGCGCCGCCCCAAAGTTTTCCCCACTCATCCATGTCCGCCCCACCACAACCCGCCGCGCACCGCTCCTGGACCCGCCGCCGGTTTGTCGGCGTGGTGGCCGGTTCCGCGGCGATAACCGCGCATTGGCCTGGCGGTGCGCCGGCCATCCGCGCGGCAGAACAAAAGTCCGGCGCCGGCCGACGGTTGAAGGTCGCCCTGCTCGCCACCGAGGTCCGCAAGTATTCCCACGCTCAGCATTTCATTGACCGGTTACTCGAAGGCTATGGCTGGGAGGGCCGGCATCATTATCCACCCTTTGAACTGGCTGGCCTATACGTGGACCAATTTCCCACGGGTGATTTGAGTCGCGACCGGGCACGGCGTCACCGTGTGAAAATATTCCCATCCGTTTCCGAAGCACTCACGCTGGGCGGTTCCAAACTTGCCGTGGATGGCGTGCTGCTCGTTGGCGAGCACGGCGACTACCCCAAGAACGCCAAAGGCCAGACGCTGTATCCTCGCTACAAGTTCTTCAAAGAAATCGTGAAGGTTTTCGAGGCCAGTGGCCGCGCCGTCCCGGTCTTCAATGACAAGCACCTTTCCACTGATTGGAACGAAGCGGTCGAGATGGTCGCGGACGCGCGCCGGCTCGGTTTCGCATTTATCGCCGGCTCCTCGTTGCCGGTGACGTGGCGCATCCCGGCGCTGGAATTTCCGCCCGGCGTGCCGCTCGAGGAAAGTGTCTGCGCGTGTTACGGCGGCGTGGACTCCTACGATTTTCACGGACTCGAAACCGCGCAGTGCATGTCCGAGCGGCGGGCGGGTGGCGAAGTGGGCGTGAAATCCATGCACGCCGTGCGCGGTGAAAATATCTGGCCCCTGTTGGCCAACCGCGAACCGACGACGAAGCTGCTTTTCGCCGCTCTGTCCCGGAGCCATTCACTGAAGCCTCCGCCGGGCTACACCAGCGTCGTGCCGACCTTGGATGCGTTGCGCCGCTCCAACCCGAAGGCCGTCGCTTACTTCCTCGAACACCGCGACGGTTTTCGCACCAGCATGTTTTTGCTGAATGGTTCCGGCGGTGATTCCACGGTCCGCGACCTGAAGGCACGCGAACGCTTGTGGGAGACACGCTACCTGCGAGATTTCACATATGCCGGACGGCTCAAATCCGGCGAAATTCACTCCTGCAAAATGCACCTGCCGATGCCGCCTACGCCGGCGACCCTCGCGGACTTCTTCAATCCTCTGACACATCACATCGAGCAAACCATCCTCAATGGTGCCGCGCCCTACCCGGTCGAGCGAACGCTGCTGACCACCGGGATGACGCTTTTCGCGATTGAATCACTCGCGTGCGGCCAGGTGGAACTGCCGACGCCGGAGTTGAACGTCGCTTACCAGGCGCCCGCGGCGTCGCACTTCTGGAGAACGTGATGGCGAAGCCGCTCCAACGAATTGCGTTCATCGTCGAGGAATTCGCGCTCCAAACGCCGGCGCAACAACTCCTCGACCGTTTGTTGATTGGCTATCCACGTAACGGTGAATTTCATCGCTTGGAGAACTGTCACCTCGTCGTCCATCTCGCGAATGGCGGCGCGAATGTCGAATTGGAAAGGCGCGTCAAAGATTTTGGTCTGGTCCGTGAGGAGCACCTGGCCAAAACCGTTGCGGATGCGAACGCGGTCGTCCTCGTCTGGCGCGGCGAGGGTGCCATTGCGAATGAAACGCTGCTGCGGAGCACGCTCGAAGCCGCGACCCCGGGGACAGTCGTCTTTGTCCACGGCGCATTGGGAGGCAGTCTGAACGGCGCACGCAAGCTGGCGGAACTGGCTTCGGCCCGGAAGATTTCGTTGCTGGCCGGGTCGCCCCTCGGCGTGACGTGGCGGTTGCCGGAAGTGGATTTGCCCGCGGGTGCGTCCGCGACCGAAGCGCTCATCCTCGTCCAAGGCGCATCGCCCGTCGCCGAACTCCGCGCGCTGGAGGGTCTGCTCCCGGTGAT
>JAYUBJ010000035.1:0-2707 GCA_043740915.1 Verrucomicrobiota bacterium | reverse complement strand
GCCAGCGTCTTGGACTGCGGTGCTGTTGCGCCGCTTTGTTGCGCGCACGATGCACAAACGGCTACCTCACTGGAAGAAACCCGCCCTGCCGAATAGCGCCGGCGCACCGGATGCACTCCAATTTTGTTGACATCGCGGCGGGGAAGGGCGGCGCAGCAGCAGCCGCAGTCCAAGACGCTGTCGCAGGTACCGATCACCTTTTTCGAATCCACATTTGGAATTCCAGCGAAACCGCAACCGCCCAGCCAGATTCCACGACTGATCCCCTGCCCTATTGCGTCTCGCCGCGGGTGACGCGCAGGAAGACTTCTTCCAGGCCCAGCTCGTCCTCGCGCAGGCCGTTGAGCTTGACGCCGGCAGGCACCAGCATGTCGGCGATGAAACTCGGATCGATCTCGTGGTTCGCCATCAGCACCTTCAACTGGCCGTCCACGGTGGAAACTTCTGCCACTTCCGCCCGTGCCTTGAGCAACTCAATCGCATGGGTGGGATCGCCGCCGATCCGGACCCAGAAGATCCGGCCGGTGGACATTTGATCGCGCACGCCCTGCACCGGCCCGCTGTAAATCAATTTGCCCTTCTCGATGATTGCGACGCGATTGCAGAGCGTCTGCAGTTCGCTGAGAATGTGCGACGAGATGATGATGGTTTTTCCGAGGCGCTGGAGTTCCTGAAGAATGGCCATCATTTCGATGCGCGCACGCGGATCGAGGCCGCTGGCCGGTTCGTCGAGCAAGAGCAATTTCGGATCGTGAATGAGCACGCGCGCCAGGCCGAGGCGTTGCTGCATGCCGCGGGAGAGCGCGCCGATGAGCGCGCCTTTCTTTTCACTCAGGCCGACGAGTTCAAGCACGTCGCTCACGGTTTTCTCGCGCTGCGCCGTCGGGATTTTGTAGCACGCCCCGAAAAAATCCAGGTACTCAGTCACTTCCATGTCCTTGTACACCCCGAAGAAATCGGGCATGTAACCAATGACGTGGCGCACGGCGTCGGCGGCCTTCACCACATCATTGCCCAAAACCTCCGCGCGTCCCGCCGACGGGGCGAGAAACGTGGCGAGGATGCGGAGCGTGGTGGTCTTGCCCGCGCCGTTGGAGCCGATGAAGCCGAAGAGGTCGCCCTGATTGACGGTGAGGTCGAGGGCGTTGAGGGCGGTCATGGCGCCGTAGGTGCGGGTCAAGCCGTAGGTCTGGACGGCGGGAATGGGCGGGGCGGAATCGTTGGCCATAAGCGTTGCGCGATTAGTTGTTCGTCACGGGAACCGCCAGGCGCAGGAGCGTGTCGCGGCTGCTGCGGCGCGGGCTGAATTGGTTGATCGGGCTGGACATGTATGAATGTCCCGGATCCCACGCGAGCACCACGGCGTCGCCGCGCTCCACCAGCGGGGTGAGGTCGAAGCGGGCCGGCAGATCCCAGCGGTTCTGATAATTTTGCGAGTTGCCCAGGTTCTTGTTCAATTGCTCGGCGAACGAAGCGGCCATGACATTGACCGGGCTGGCTTCCAGGCGGCCGGAGCGATCGTCACCCAGCGCCTGGCGACGGCTGCCAATGACGTTCTGGAAACCCCCGCCCTGGTTCGAGACGAAATCCCGGAGGGACTTGCCGGGGTTGGTGCCGAGAGTCGTTTCCATCGTTTTACCAGCGTCCAAGTCAGCCAGGTCATAGATCCGCCCGTCCACCACAATTTTCAAACTTTTCAAGGGGCGGTTCAATTTGTTTTCGATGGTGATTTTATGGTCCTTCCCGACTCGGGTTACCTTGGCGGTGAGCGGTGGCGCGGACGGCTGCCACCAGTCATTCACGTAAAGCTGGCTGGTCCACACCGGCACAAAAATGTCCGCGCTGAAACCGTCCCCGCGCTGCTGGATGTTCGCCCGGCTGCTTTCCTGCCCGCCGCCCCAGGCTCCCTGGAACTCGCCGCGCAACGTGGCGAACGTGGTGGCCTTGTCGCTCGCCAGCTTGTAACGCACGTTCGCCGGCGAATAAACCGAGGCGTAGGTGTGTCCGCGCAGTTCGACCTGTTCGCCCCGCGGGAGGACATCGACGACGTGTAACTCATTCCATTCCGTTTCGCCGGCGCGGAGCATGAAACCGATCCAGTAAATCAGCAGCGAAAACAACACCACGTACGTCGGGAACGTCACCCAGGTGAGCATCTGGCGGCCGATCTTTTTGAGCCAGTATTGATCGAACGGCCCGATGACGAGGAGATACACCACGAGCAACAGCAGCAGCCAGCTCACCGGCAACTTGCGCACCTGTTTGCTGTCGATCATCGCGCCGAAGACTCCGTCGATGCTCCAACCGCTGCCGCGGCTGAAATCGGTTGACTCGAACAGCGCGGGCGGGAGGTTGACCGTCCGTGCCCAAAACCACGCGCGATTCTTCCAGTTCTGAAACGGTTTGCGCTCCGGGCTGAACGCCAGCACGGTGATTTTTCCGCGACCGCGCTCCGCCTCGATCACGACCGGCACTTCCCGCACCGAGACGAGCGCGCGACCGTCGCGCAGTGTGCCGGTGGCGACGGGGAGTTCAGCCTGGTCAAAGTCGCCGTCCGGTGTGAACGCAGGCAGGCTGGCACCGGGCTGGGGTTCGGGCGCATTGCGGCGGATATTGCCCGCCTTGGGAATTGAACTGTCAATCGTTTGCGAAACCTTCGCGAGTTTGCTGTTCTTCAGCCATTCCTGAAACTCTCCGTCCATCCGCA
>JAYUBJ010000034.1:0-8943 GCA_043740915.1 Verrucomicrobiota bacterium | reverse complement strand
ATGCGCCACCCCACGCAGAGCGAACGCGGTTCGGTTTGGCAGCGGCTGAGAGGGATCGACGAGATCGGCGTCATCGTGGCGCTGTTGAGTGTGTGCGGCCTGTTGTGGCTGGCCACCGGTGACCAGTTCGTTCGACCCACGAATCTGTTGCAGGTCGCGCGGCAGGCTTCCAGCTATGGCATCCTCTCGGTCGGCATGGTGTTGCTCTTGTCGATGGGGGAGATCGATCTCTCGGTCGGCGCGATTCTGACACTGGTGAACATCGTGACAGCCGTCGCGCTGCGCGAAGGAATGCCGATGCCCCTCGCCGTGCTCGCGGGTCTGGCGACGGGCGCGACGTGCGGTCTCGCCAATGGCGTGCTCGGCGTGGTGCTGCGGATTCCGACGATCATTGTTACGCTGGGCACGATGAGCATTTTCCGCGGCCTGGCGCTCGTGTTTTCCAAGGCGACGCCCATTAGCAATTTTCCGAAGGACAACCTGCTGTTCGATCTTGGCAGCCGCAATGTGCTGGGTGTGCCCACCGGGGTGTTGCTGATGCTCCTCGTGGGCCTGGTGGGGCATGTGTTGCTGAACCACACGGCGTTTGGCTGGCGGGCGCAGGCGATCGGCAGCAACGCGCAGGCCGCGCGCTATTCGGGAGTCCCGCTGTCCCGTTATCGCATTGCGGCCATGACGATCATGGGCTTGGTGGCGAGCATCGCCGGCGTCATGGAACTGGGGTTCCTCCAATCCGGCAGTCCAACCACGGGCCAAGGATATGAGCTTTACGTGATCGCCTCGGCGGTGATTGGCGGCACCGCCTTGGCGGGTGGCAGCGGCTCGGTGGTGGGTGGCATTCTCGGCGCACTGCTGATCGCGGTCATCCGCAATGGACTGGTGTTGCTCGAATTCTCCGCCTATTGGGGAGCCGTCGTCACCGGCGTCGTGATCATCGCCGCCGTGGCCATCGGGGGATTGGTGAAAAAACAATGAACTCTAAAATTATGACAGACAACGAGAAGCGCGATCGGCAAGGCTCCTTACTTACCTGGCTCCGAACCGCCGGGATTGACGACATTCATCAGTTCCGCCAAAAGATTTGTTGGAGACGACGCAAGCGCCTGTTTGAAATCCTTGGTTTGGAGTTCCGCCTTCAGGCGGCAGGGCGCGGAAACCGCCTGAAGGCGGAACTCCAAACCTCAATCGCCGTGAGGCCGTGGGCTTCCCAAACAGGCTCCAAGGAGTCTCTGGCTTTTTCCGGAAGCAATATGAGTCTCGTCACCTCGACTCCTACAAGATTCAATAAACGTGAGTTTAAATGGACCACCGTCGCTCTCGTCCTCGCTCTCTCGCTCGCTACCGGGTGCAAACCCAAAGCGTCCGAAAGCAACTCAACCAAACCGTCCGAGAAACCGAAAATTGGTTACGTGTTGCACGGCTTGAATGACTTCACACAGGTCATCAAAAAAGGCGCGGAAGACGCCGCGCTCGCCGAAAACGTATCCGTCAACGTGGTTGGGCCGGCCGGCTTTTCGACCGCCGACGCCATCGCCATGTTCGAAGGCATGACGCAAAAACACGTCGGTGGATTGGTGGTTGTGCCGATGCCCGGCGAGGTGTGGGTCACGCCGATTCGTCAGGCGACCGAGGCCGGCATCCCGGTGCTCACGGCCAATGTCACCAGCCCCAAATCCACGGCCACCGCCTGGTTCGGTCAGGACGAGTTCGGGAGCGGCATGATCCTGGCCGGCGAGTTGCGCAAGTTTCTCGCCGCCCAAAACCGGAACGGGGGCCGGATCATCGTCGGCATGTGCGCGCCCGGCGTGGGGGTGTTGGTCGAGCGTTACCAGGGCTTCAAAAAAGGCATGGCCGGCACGAAGTACCAGATCAGTGAACCCTTTGACGTCAACACCGAGAACACCGCCAACTATGGCGCGTGGGAAAATCTGGCCGGGGCCAATCCGGACATGGTGGCCATCGTCGGGCTGTGTTCAATGGATCTGCCGAACCTGGCGCGGCTGAAAGTGCGCACGAAAGGTCAATGGCTCGTCGCGGGCTACGACCTTGGCCGCGAGACTCTCGACGCCGTCAAGGCCGGCACCATTCAGGTCGTCGTCGGCCAGCATCCCTACCTGCAAGGTTATCTGCCCGTCGTGGCCCTGGCGCGGCACTTGCGCGACAAACAACCGTTGCCGCCAGGGTGGATTGACATCGGCACCGAGGTGGTCACCAAGGAAAATGTGGAATCGATTTACGGACGTGAAACCGACGAGAAGAAACAAAGGGAATGGTATTCGGATTATGTGGCGAAACATTTTACAGATTTGAAAGCCGTCGCCAAACCGTTGCCGCAACCCAAACCCTGAGGAACGATGCAGCAGGAAACCACGAATAGACACGAATCAACACGAATAGGAAGGCTTGGTGAGGTTGTTCGCTCCGGTGTTCCTGAAACACCAGTTGGTGAGCGTTCGCCGAGTCCACTAAAGTCCAAAGAGTCCAGCTTTCATTCGTGTGCATTCGTGTCTATTCGTGGTTGAAATGAATTGTTCCGGCTTAAAGGTCATGGCTGACGCCGCTTGCCTACAACTTGAGCGCGTCTCGAAACGCTTTGGCGGCGTGACGGCGCTCGATCAGGTGAGTTTTGAGATTCACCGGGGCGAAATCCACGCGGTTGTCGGTGAAAACGGGGCGGGGAAATCCACGCTCATGAAACTCCTCGCCGGCGTTTACGAACCTGACGACGGAGCAATTCGGCTGGAGGGGCGTCGCGTCCGTTTGAAAAATCCCCGCGAAGCCCGACGCCAGGGCATCAGTATCGTCTTTCAGGAACTCAATCTGTTTCCGCACCGTACGATCGCCGCCAATATTTTCGCCAACCGCGAATTGACCGGTCGCGGAGGTTTGGTCCAGCGCCTCGCCATGCACGAGTCCACTCGGCGCGTGCTCGCCGAGTTGGATGTGCACCTCGCGCCCGATGCGCTCGTTGGTCCGCTCACCATCGGCGAAAAGCAGCTCGTGGAAATCGCCCGCACGCTCGAACAGCAGTCGAGCATCATCATCCTGGACGAACCCAACTCGGCTTTGAACGAAAGCGAATCGCAACGACTCTTCGAGATCGTTCGCCGGCTGCGGGCGCGGGGCATCACGATTATTTATGTGTCGCACCGATTGGAGGAAGTGTTCGCGATTGCCGATCGTATCACGGTTCTACGCGACGGTCGCTATCAAGGCACGCATGTCACGAGCGAGACGACGATGCCCCAGATCATCGCGGCCATGATTGGTCGGCCGTTGGACAGTTTGTTTCCTCCACGGCCGAAAGATTCCGCGCCCGGGCCAGTTGTTTTGCAAGTGCGGGAGCTGTGCCGAACGCCGCGGCTCGGGCCCATCAGTTTCTCGGCGCGGAAAGGCGAGATCGTCGGGTTCGCGGGGATCGAGGGAGCGGGTGTGGACGAATTGTTCCGGCTGCTCTTTGGTCTCGATGCGCTGACGAGCGGCGAAATCCTGGTCGATGGGAAGCCGCAGCGAACCACGTCGCCACTCGCCGCAATCCGGCGTGGCTGGGCGATGATTCCCGAGAGCCGCCGCGAGCAGGGGTTGATGATGGACTGGTCCATCGCCCGCAACACGACCCTGCTGGTGTTGGACAAGCTGTTGAGCCGACTGGGATGGATCAACCACCGCGCCGTCCGCGCCACAACTGAACAATACATAGCACAGTTATGTATAAATGCCGACAGCCCGGGCCAGAACGTGGTTCAACTCAGCGGTGGTAATCAACAGAAGGTGCTGTTGGCGAAATGGCTGGCGACGGGTCCGGCGATGCTCATTCTCAACGATCCGACGCGCGGGGTGGATGTGGGGGCCAAATGGGAAATCTACGAGCTTTGCCACCAACTCGCGCGGGCGGGCATGACGATTCTGATGACCTCGAGCGAGGCCGAGGAAATTCTGGGGCTGACCGATCGTGTGTTGGTGCTCTCGAAAGGCAAAGTGCTCGGCGAATTTCAACGCGGTGAAATCACGAAGGCGGAACTGATGCACGCCATGGCCGGCACCGTGCTCCGCGCACGGTAGGGCAACGCGGAGCAGGCTTTCGCAAATTCCCAAACGTGGTGGAAGCACGAGATGCCACGACGAGCGCGCGAGCGTCGTGGACTCTGCACCTTGTTTCCTACTCTTTCAAGGGCCGGTTAAGCCGCAACGGCGGCGAGTTGCCGGCGCAGGCGGGCGATGTTGGCTTGGATCCGATCGACATAAAAGTTCGGGCCGTCGGGATAGGGCACGTTGAGATAGCAGTAGATGCCCTCGAATTCCCGGGTCAGTTTGGGCAGGACGTATTTTTCCCAAAATGCGGGGGTCTTGCGCATTAAATCGTCCGCACTTTCGAAACGACCCGCCGGCCCCGGCTTCCCACCCTGGTAGCGCGCCGATTCCTCGAACTCCAGATATAACACCGGCAGTTTTTCCACATAATCCTCCGCCGCCATCTGCCCCAGCAAATCGGAGGTGCCCAACGCGAATCCGATCCACCGCTCCAGCTTGCTTCGAAACGGGATGGCGTTCAAATCCGTGTTCACGCCCGTGCAATGGATCATGTTTTGCACCGCTTCGATTTCACGGTCTTGGAAACCGCCCTTTTGGGAAAGCAATTCCTCGGCGAATTTGGCGCTGCGATCCACATGAACCAGCGTGTACTTGGCGCCCGTGCCCCGATGGTCACCCCGGCGTTTGAGATAACCGGTGTCGTGCAGGAGGATCGCCAGCAACCCCAGCTCGAACATCCGCTGCGTCAAGGGAGGCTGCGCCTTGGCCAGATGGCTGCGGTACAGCAGCCGTACCATGCAGAGCGTGACCTGCAACGTGTGCTCGAAGTCATGGTACCGCGCGTCGATCGGACGGTAGTTCGCGTGGCCGCCGGTGAAACAATCAATCGCCCAGCCGAAAATCTTGGGGAAGTAAAACCGGTCGCCTTTGGGAAACATCGCCCGGTAGGTGGACTGCGCCTCCACCTGAACTGCGATGGGGTCTTTGGTGTCAACCCGCGGGTACATTTCTCAAACTTACAAAAAATGCGCGCGAATGCACGCTTTTTTTGCCAATACATATTTTCTGGGGTGCCGGAAACTGCCTCCGGACACACCCGGAGCGGAGCGCGGCTGTGTCGTCCCCGACCAGCCGCAGCAGGTCGAAATGGCCGAACGCAGCAGGTGCTTTCCCACGCCCCCAATGACCAGGCTGCCACGGCTGATCCCGCGCGGCGCGGGACACAGCCGCAGTCCGGGGCCATGCACGGAGGCACCCCATTTCCTGGAGTCAAAACCCAAGGCGCCCACACTTGATTGTATTATTTACCCGGTGGGGATTTGCTGTCCCCGGCTCGGGAATCGCGCCATTGACGGGCAATTTTGACGTCCAATGGCTCGATGGAGGTCTCGGGCAGATTTTGTGCCGTCTCTCGCAAGGCCTGCACCTTGTCTGGCCGGGCCAGCAGCGCCGACACGCCGGGTTGCAGCCAAACCAGGGCAAAACCATGCGCCGTCAGATCGTTGGGTTGAAGTGGGTCGCTGGTTAAATCCAGCATGATGTAATCCACGGGATAGTTACGCAGGAGCCGGTCCCAGCGCGGTCCCACCTTGTAGAAAAAATCCCAGTTCATGATGAAGGTCGAATCCGGGTAAGCCGAATTGTAACGACCGTCGCACGAGACCTTGATGCGCGGATGCAAGCGCCAGGTCACGTAGCTGCCCCATTGGAAGGGGATCGCCACGTTGCCGCGCGCCTGGGCCTGGCTCAGGATGTCCGTCTCCCGCACGGGATATTGACCCACCGGTGCCAGCACCAGACCAGTGCAGGACGGGAGCAATTGTGGCGCGACCACCATGAAGAGGATTCCATAACCGGCGGCGACCAGCACCGCCGGCCGAATGGCCCGGCCAAATTTCGGAGCCAGCGTCTGATACGCGGCCGAAAAAATAGTCTGCAAACTCGTTGACACAAAGGCCAGGGAACAAATGCCAAAGAAGGGAGCGAGGCGCCGGCTGTGCCAGCCGAGATAAATCGTGATCGCCAGCATGGTCAAACCCGGCCAGGAAGTGGGCGCGGTTTTCCGCCACCCCAAAGCCAGGACAATAATCGTAAAAAAGAAGGCCAGCCGAAATCCAATGAAACCGTCCACCTCCCATAAGGTCAGCGGCCGCCATTCCGAAAGATAAGGATAGGGATGGAGCACCGACTCGATCACAAAATCCCAGAGTTCCATGCCGTACGGATTGATGAACGTGGCCAGCAGACAGCCCAAAAAAGTCCAGAGCATCGCCCGCCGAAGCTTTGGTTGAGGGCAGGCAAAAACCGTGTAAACCCCGATGGCCCCAAAACCCGCCACAAACCCGCCATGGATATTGACCCACAGGACCATCATCAACACCAGCACCGGTCCCAAGCTGACCACTCCCCGTTTCATTTGTTCCAGGCAGTACAGGGTCAGCGCGAAGAATACATAGGTGAAAGCATGGCTGCGAACGACGATGAGATAAGCCGGTAAAATGCAAAAGGCGGCGGGCACCGCATACACCAGCAAGGTGGGCCAGCGACATCCCATCATGCGGCCGAGTTTAAGGCTGATCGCCGTCGTGCCGAAGGCCAGGGCGACCTTCAATACCATCAGCGCCGTGGGCCCGCCCCAGGCAAGCACCAGGTAAAAGATGGCGCCGGCCCCCCACTCATGCTCCACGTAATGCGCCAACGCGGGCGTAAACGCGAAGTAATCCTGGCGCATCAACTCTCCTTGATCGAACAGAAAGGAACCCATGGCCAGTTTCGCCCACAGATCGCCGTCCGCGATGTTGTGATAAACCAACACGATGCCCCAAATAATAAACCCCAGGAAAATCGTGAAAGCATTGAACGGGTCGGTCCTTAGTTTGGGTGACCACTGGCGGAAGCTCGCTTTCATGACGCTTCGCAAATTGCGGAAAACCGCTGCCCGTTCGTAAACACGCGCGCAGGGTTATTCCGGGCCGGATCGGTGTCAATCCCCATTGGTGTGGACGACCGGAAATCGAACTGGAAAAGCATATCCACGCACGCGCGTTTATGGTTAAACCAATCCATGCACGAAGTGGCAATCATCATGAGTGACCGCGACCCGGTGAACTCCAGGCCGCGGCAGTTCCAGCCGGGCAGCGCGCTTGGACGGATGGGCTTCCTCCGCGCCAACCGCTAAGCTGCCGCCGTCCATGGCCCATCATCCGCACCTCTCCGCCAGCGACGATCCCACGTTCAACGCCAAATTGCGCTCGACCTGGGAAATCCTCCGGCGCGTCTCCGTCTATCTTCGGCCCTACAAACTCATGGCCTTGGCCACGACGGGCTGCGCGGTGTTGTCGCTGGTGTTCGCCTTCGCGTTCCCCAAACTGACCCAGTACGTCATCGAGATCATCAGCGGCGAACTGCCCGCCGAGCGCCTGACCCCGGTGATGGTCGCGCTGTTCGCCGCGCTGTTTTTGCGCGACCTGTTCAACAGCCTGCGCATTCGCATCAACAACGACTTCGAGCAAAATGTCATCTTCGACATGCGCCGCGATGTCTATGCGCGGTTGCAACGGCTGCCGGTGAACTTCTTCGACCAGCGGGCCTCCGGTGATTTGATGACCCGCGTCCTCGAAGATGTGAATGCCGTAGAACGGGTGCTTATCGACGGCACGGAACAAGGCACGGTCGCCGTCCTCAGTATTGTCGGCGTATCGATCATACTTTTCTACCACAATCCCCGTCTGGCCGCCGTGGCGCTCGTTCCTATCCCGCTGCTGGCGGCGGGCGCGCTGTGTTACACCCTGACCGCGCACAAGCGCTACCGCGCGCAACGTCTGGCGGCCAGCGCCATGAACGCGTTGCTCATGGATAATTTGCAGGGCATCCGCCAGATCAAAGCCTTCGGCCACGAGCGGCACGAGGACGAGCGGTTCGCGCAAAAAGCCGACGACTTGCGCGAAGGCACTTTGGGGGTGATGCGTGTCTGGGCCGTGTATTCTCCCGCCATGAGTTTCGCCAGCGCGCTCGGCACCGGCCTCGTGCTCTGGTTCGGCGGACGCCAGGTGCTCGCCCACACCATGTCCCTGGGCGAACTGATCGGGTTTCTCTTTTACCTCGGTTTGTTTTACGAGCCGATCGGCCGGTTGCACGGTCTGAACCAGATGCTGTCTGCGGCCCGCGCCGCCGGCGAGCGGGTGTTCGACATTTTCGACGCACCCACCGAGCGCACGGACCGAGAGCAAACGCTGCGCCTCCCGGTGCGCGGCGAGGTCGTTTATGAAAATGTCGGCTTCAGCTACGGCCCCGAACGCGTGGTGTTGAAAAATATTTCCCTGCGCGCCCGCCCTGGAGAAATGATCGCCCTCGTCGGCCCGACGGGCGCGGGGAAATCGACGCTCGTAAATCTGCTCCCCGCCTTTTATGAAACCACCGTCGGCCGCATCACGGTTGACGGACAGGACCTCAGTGGTGTTTCCCTCGAATCCTTGCGATCGCAAATCAGTGTCGTGAGCCAGGAAGCCTTTCTCTTCAACGGCACGGTGCGCGAAAACATTCTGTACGGCAAACTCGACGCAACCGAAGCCGAACTCCTCGCCGCCGCCCGGGCCGCCAATTGCCACGATTTCATCGCGCGCCTGCCCCAAGGCTACGATTCGCGCGTCGGCGAACGCGGCGTGAAATTAAGCGTCGGCGAGAAGCAGCGCGTCAGCATCGCCCGCGCGCTGCTCAAGAACGCGCCGATCCTCATCCTCGATGAAGCCACCGCCAGCGTGGACACCGCGACGGAGAAACTGATCCAGGAAGCGCTGGAGCATCTCATGGCCGGGCGCACGACTTTTGTCATCGCGCATCGCCTGAGCACCATTCGCAACGCCAATCAGATTCTGGTGATGCTCCACGGCGAAATCTCCGAGCGCGGCACGC
>JAYUBJ010000033.1:0-2719 GCA_043740915.1 Verrucomicrobiota bacterium | reverse complement strand
TCATGCTGTTGCTTGCCTTTCGAAATCTCGTTCGTCGTCCGCTGCGAAATGCCCTGACCATCTTGGGTCTAGCCATGGCCGTGGCCGTGTTCGCTTGTTTGTCCGCCTTCAGCGACGGCTACCAGCGCGCCTTGGGAACGGAGTTGGATCGCATGGGATTTCAGATGATGCTCGTGCCGCTCGGTTGTCCCTACGATGGCGCTGCCCGCGTGTTAAAAGGCCAAGCATTGGAAAATTCGCTACCGGCGTCCGCCCTGGAACAAGTCCGGCGCGATCCGTCCGTGGCCGTGGCTGCGCCGCTCTTGATGGCCGCTCACGTGGGGACCAACGAAGGTCGGGCGGACATGTGGGTCGGGCTAGATGAATCCGCCTTGGCCTTGAAGCCTTGGTGGCACATGACGGCGGGAGAAAAATGGTTCAGCGCCTCCAATTCAGTCATCCTCGGCTGTGACGCCGCTGAGATTGAAATGCGCGCGCCGGGCGACTGGCTTTATAGTCCGGAAACTGGCGAGAAATTACGTGTCGCCGGCGTGCTCGAACGGAGTGGCACGAGCGACGACAACCTATTTTTTGTGCCGTTGCTGACAGCTCAACGCATGTTTAACCAGACCGGTAGACTCACCGCCATTGCCATCCGCCTGCACGATCCGGCATTGATGCGCGCCGCCGGTGAACGCCTGCAGAAAATCCCCGGCGCGCAAGTCGTCACGCTTACGGAAATGATGGGCACGTTCCTTAATCTCCTTGGAACGGTGCGGACGCTGCTGTTTTCCGTGGCACTGGTGGCGCTCGCCATTGGCGTGCTCAGTGTTTTCAACACGCTCTTGGCGGCGGTGGTTGAACGCACCCACGAACTGTGCGTCATGCGCGCCCTCGGGGCGTCGCGCCGGCAAATCGTTCAAATGGTCACTACGGAAGCCTTATTGTTGACCGGCGCGGGAAGCGTGGGGGGAATTTTTCTCGCCTTAATTGCCGGACGCGGCGTAGAAAACTTTGTGAAACGATGCGTGACGCTCGCCCCGCATGAACCAATCTTCGCCATGAGCGCCACTCTAGTTCTGCAAAGCATCGTGGTCGGAATGTTGGTGGGCATGCTAGCTGGGTTATATCCTTCCTGGAAGGCGAGCCGACTGCACCCGGCGGAGGCATTAAAAGGGGAATGACATGACCTGGATCCAACTTTCATTGAAGGAGTGGCAGCGCCGACCGTTGCGCACGGGCATCACCACGGCTGGCGTGGCCATTGCGATTGCCGCACTGTTCAGCTTGTTCGCGTTTCAACGGGGCTATCGGGAAGGTGTGCAACAGGAGTTAGCACAGCTGGGCGCGCATGTGCTCGTGGTGCCCAAAGGCTGTCCTTACGATGCCGCTTCCATCGCGCTGCACGGAGCGAACTGGCCGTGTTACCTGAAAGAAAGTTATCTCGATGAAGTCCGTTCCGTGCAGGGAATCGCCACGGCCGCTCCCTGTTTTATGGCGGCGATCTATGACACAAATGGCACCCAGTTCGTTTATGTTGGCGTCCAAACTAATATCCTCTCACTTAAAACGGGCTGGAAAATTCAGGGAAATTTCCCAGTCCACCCCGGAGAATTACTCGTCGGGCGGGAAGCTGCCCGACACCTCGGTTGGAAGCTTGGTGATCAGGTTCACCTGCCGGGTTTGCGTGATCAAACCGGCAAGGTCGCCGGCCTGCTCGCGCCCAGGCAGAGCGCAGACGATACTTTTATTTTTCTCGGCTTGGCTGATGCCCAGAAGCGCTTTAATCACCCGGACGAAATGACCCATGTTCTGGTGCAGCTCAAAGATCCTAACGACCTTGACCGCGTCGTCGCGCAACTGCGCGGGTGCGACGCTGGATTGGCGATGAATATCATCCCGTTATCGCACATTTATCACACCATTCAATCGTTTGTAAATTCCACGCGACTATTGCTCGGCTGCATCACCCTCGTGGCCCTGCTCGTGGCGGGGACGGGCGTGAGCAATACGATCCTGATGGCGGTCAGTGAACGCACTCGTGAAATCGGCGTGCTGCGCGCCATCGGAGCCTCACGCGGCGATGTCTTCCGATTGATTTGGCTGGAGACGCTTCAGGTTTGCGTGAGCGGCGCCGTTGTCGGGTTGGGGATTGCCTTTTTAGCGTCACGCGCGGTTGAAAGCTGGGTGCGATCCAAACTGCCGTTTGCGCCGGACGGAACATTGATTCACTGGGACTGGCTGACTGCCGCCGGCTGTCTGGCGTGCGCTTTAGTGTTGGGCAGTTGCGCGGGGTTTATCCCAGCCTGGCGGGCAGCGAGCGTTCCACCCATGACGGCCATCCGCGCTTCAGGAAGCATACTATGAAACCTTTGCCGCAACCGGATGATCAGGTCATTTACGCCGCTGGCCTGACGAAGATTTACCAACGCGGCCGCGAACAAGTGCGCGCGTTGGACGACATAACGTTTGAGGTGCGGCGGGGCGAATTCATCGCGATTGTGGGTCCTTCCGGGGCTGGCAAATCCACCTTGCTCAATCTGATTGGCTGCATGGATGCGCCCACCGCCGGCCAACTGCAGCTGCTCGGCAAGCCGGTGGCGGAGTTGACCGAAAAGGAACGAACCCGGTTCCGCCGAGATCAGATTGGATTTGTCTTTCAGCATTTTGGATTGTTGCCCGCGCTGACCGTGGCGGAGAACGTCGCGTTGCCAGCTTTTTTTGCGCAGCGCCGGGATGA
>JAYUBJ010000032.1:0-2731 GCA_043740915.1 Verrucomicrobiota bacterium | reverse complement strand
AACTTGACGGGAATCTTGCCGCGCACCATGTAAACCCCGCGGAGATTCGACTTTTGTACCCAAGCCGTATCCGTCAGAACACGGTGAATCTCGCTCGCGGTGCAACCCGGTCGAATATGCTGTTCGAACAGAGTGAAAACTGCGCGAGACCGATCCGCCTGGTTGGCGCTTGGTGAATTCGCGCGGGCATTTAGAACCGGGATACTTTCGCTGGCTGGCAACACAGTGCTCCCACTCCCAGACATGCTCGCGCTGTGGTGCTGGGCACAGCCACTCCAGGTCAGTAAGAATGCGACTAAAGCAATGATGATGGAAATCTGCATGTCGTGATGCTTCTCACTGCGCCCTTCGTTAGCGGCCTGTTTAAGCAGTAGGAGACGAGGTGACGAGTCTCTAACTAACCTTCAGAAACCGGAAATATTTGAGACTCGTCACCTCGTCACCTACATAGGAAGGTGATTTTAACGGACTGTCAGGCGTGGTTCGGTTCGGGGAGGGACCGCGCCGCCGGACTTTCGGCCCGATGATAACCATTGACCGCGACCGGTTGGGTGGGTTGCGGTGTGCAGATGCGCTGGAGCATGTTGGCGAGAAGATCCAGTTGCTCGCTCTGGTATTCGCCCATGAGGCAGATTTGGACCCAATTGCGACGGCGCAGGTATTCGCTGTTGTAACTCAATAAATATCCGGCCTCCTGCAAGCGTCGTCCCACGTCCGTGGAGGAGGTTTCCGCCGGGAGCACAATCGTCACGACCGCCGGCGCGGCATCAACCTCGGCGGCAAGGATGTGAAAGCCAAGTTCGCGCAGTTGCGCCCGCAGCCGGGTGGACTGTTCCGCCAACTCCGTCAACCGACGGGGCCAGGCGACACGTTTCACGGCGGTTTGGAGGGCATGCAGCAAGTTCGATGAATGCGTGAACGGGGTGCCGTCGTTCCGGGCGTACAGTCCCAGGTCGAGATAGCGGGGAAGTTTTTCGGGCGCGGGCGCGATGTCGTGATGATAAAACACCATGGCCAGCCCGGGGTAGGCGCCGAGGCCCTTGCCACTGACGCCGGACGCCAGATAGACGCCGTCCAGTCGCACCGGTGCGGTGCCGATGGAACTGATGCAGTCGAGGCAAAGCTTGACGCCGCGCGCGGCACAGAGAGTTTTCAACGTGGGCAGATCGTTTAACACGCCGGCGGAAGTTTCGCCATGCACGCACCACAGCCAGCCGGGCGCGGGCGACCGGTCGAGTTGCCTTTGGATGGCCGCGTAATCCATCGGTTTGCCCCAGGGAAATGTCAAGGTGTCAAACGCCAGCCCGAAGCGACGGGCTTGATCCACCAAGCGTTCGCCGAACTCGCCGTTGCTCAGGATCAGCCCCGGCTTGCGTTCCAGGGAGAGTTGCGCGGCGACCGCGTCATTCGCCAGCGTGCCGGAGCCGAGGAGCAGTTCGACTTTATTGGCGCCAGCCAGATCGCAGAGCATTTTCTTGGTCGCCTGCAAGTCGGCGAGAAATGCCTCGGAGCGATGTGATTCGGGAAATTGCTCGAAAGCTCGGCGCACGGCGGGATGCACGGCGACGGGGCCAGGCAGGAAGTTGACGCGCGCCGCCGGGAACGCAGGGGCGGGCGGGGTATTACGGAAAAACTCACCCACCTTCGGTCCAAAGGTTTCCAGGGTGAGGAGCATGGGTTGGAATTGCGCGTCGCCCGTGCCCACCAACGGGCCGATGGGTGAGAAGCCGAGGTGGCGGTAGAGTTTGGCCTGGCGCGTGGTGCCGGAAATAACCGCCACGTTGTAGCCTTGTTGCTGGGAATATTGCCAGAGGAGTCCGAGCAGCCCATGAAACACCTGGCCGCTGCGGAATTTTTTGTCCACCGCCAGCAGGCGGATTTCACAAACGGAACGGCCGGCGGGCAGATAGGAATCGAGGTTGGGAATTTTTTGATCCAGCGAAAAGGGCCGGCGTCCGCGCAGTGCCAGCATCCCGGCCAGTTCCCCGCCGCACAGGCCGATCAGATAGGTGTTCTCCGCGTGGAATTTGTCCACGAGCCGGCGCGTGGCGGAGGGTTGGTGCTGGGGAATCTCCTCAACGAAGGTCTGGTAGTTAAGGCGATGGATGAGTTCAAATTCCCAATCTTCGCTGGCGATCTTGAACTGAAATGGCGGACGTTCGTTCATTATTATTTCGTTGGCGGATCCGGAATGGGTTGACTATGACGGCGCGCAGAGAAACCGGCAAGTTCTTCGACCAGATTTTTTCGATGGGCGAACAGGGCCAGCGCGGCCAGGCTGGCGATACCCATGGTGGTCACGGTTTCCTCGCCCCGCCACAGGCAGACCACCGGCAGCAGCGCGAAGGCCAGCAAGCCGCTCAAGACCGAATTCCTGAGCAACACATAGCCCATCCCCGCCAGTCCGGCAAAGATCAGCACCAGCCGGTAATCATAAACCAGCACCACCCCCAGCGAGGTGTTCATGCCTTTACCGCCGCGAAATCGAAGTTGCGCGGGCCAGATATGACCCACCATTACGCCGACCGCCGCCAACATTACCAGCCACTCGTTCCCGGTGAAATGCCGGGCCAACCAGACCGCCAGCGCGCCTTTGGCCGCGTCGCCCAGCAACGTCATAGCAAAGCCCCATGGGCCGAGGATGCGCCCGACGTTTTTCGAGCCGACATTCCCGCTGCCGAGTTCATGAATATCCTGGCCCGTGCGGAGGCGGATGAGGTAGTAGCCGGTG
>JAYUBJ010000031.1:0-8982 GCA_043740915.1 Verrucomicrobiota bacterium | reverse complement strand
GCTATTTCTGCCACAACGCAAGTATTGGTAATTCCCGTTTCTTTTTTGAAGGGGCTTGCTGACTGTGATGCAGGGCGCGTGGTTGATATGGAAAAGGCGATGGAAGACACCCCTCCGAACACCAATTGAAACGCACTTACAAAGCCTCTGAGCAATATTGGAAAAATTTTTACGACCTTTCAGCTGCTCAAAAAGCGTCAGCCCGCTATGCGTGGGAAATTTTCAAAGATGACCCGTTTGACCCGCGATTGATGACGCACAAAATTCACGCTCTTTCCGCGGAAGCAAAGCGAACAATATATTCAGCATGGGTAGAGGACGACCTCCGGGTCGTCTTTTATGTTTCAGGAAGCGTGGTTTACACCGTGGATATTGGCACGCACGAGATTTACAAATAATTTCAAGCAGTTCACAACCGAATGGTCTGCAGGCTTGAAAACCATCGGAGGAATCCAAATTCGTGGACGAATAAGGACCAAAACAATTCTCAGGGAATTGTCGCTCGCAGCACTTCCCTAAACCTGCCCCAGCAGCGCCTGGTCACGCCGCCTGCGCCTGCGGCATCTTGGTCACCTTTCCGGGGCGAGCCGGCTCAATCGAGAACCACCGCTTCGCCTCCACATCCGTCACCAGTTCCCGGTAGTGCTGGAAAATCATCTTCGGCGAGTTCCCCGCTTCCAGCGCCACTTGCGCCGCGTTCTTTATGTCCGCCAGCCGATAGCTGCAATACGAGTGGCGCATCGCGTTGTGCTTCCAGGCAAACCCGTCTCCCTCTCCGCGCTGAGAAGCGGGCCGGGGTGAGGTATTCTGCTTGCCACCGGAGTTGACCACTGAAACCAGCCGTTGAATCGCGCTCGACACACTCGCCAACTCCACCACCAGCCCGCGCGCCTTCGCGTGCGGCGTCAGCCACGCCTTGAGGTTCGCCGCAATCGGCACCAGCCGCCGCGAGTTCGTCTTGGCGATGCTCGCGTCCACGGTGATGTATCCGGTCGTCAGGTTCACCTTGCTCCAATCCAACCTTTGGATCTCCGCGGTCCGCAGCCCGGCGAACGCACCGATGGCGAGGAACGGCACCAAATTATCCTCCGCCAACGACAGCAGCGCGGCGATTTCCTCCGGCGTGAAAATCTCCACGCCATTTTCCTTGTTCTTCCACAGGGGCACCGACTCCATTTCGTTCCAGTCCGAGTGCAGATACTTCCGCCCCTTCGCGAACGAAACCAGGATTTGCACCGCCACCCGGTAATTGTTCCGACTCCGATTCGAGACATTCATCGCCTGCAACCATTCGCGGACGCTCGTCGCCGTCACCACCGACAGTTGAACCTGAAAGTCCCGTGCGAACCGGCCGACCCGCGAATCCAAATCATTCAGATACCGCTCGCTCAGACCTTCCTCGCGCTTCGCCTTGAGCATCTCGTCAAAAACCTCCGTCACCGTCTTGCGCGGGATGTCCTGGAGCCGTTGCGCCGCGTAATACCGGGCCGCTTCCAGCAGGGACCCGCCGCGCATGAGCCGTTTCGCATCGCGGTATTCCACCGCCACCGAGTCCAGCGAGAGCCCAAATTCCGCGATCGTTTCCCGTGCCCGGACGTAAACCAGCCGTTCGGCGCCCGACAACCGGGTTACCTCCGCCTCGCCCTTGGAGAGGCTGCTCACCTGGGCATGGGCATGGAGCTTCGCCGCATCCAGATCACCAAACGCCTTCCGTTTGCGAGCGGCGCCCTCATACCAAGCCACCGTAAGCGAGTCCGAACCATTGCTTGGAGTAGAGTAGATAGTTGCGCGAGTTTGCCCCACCCGAATCACCATAGGAAAGTCAGCTTTTTTCATGAGGCCGATACTGTCAGGAAACTGTCAGGAAGTCAAAACAATTCGCATATTTCTAAGCAAATAGTTCATTTCGTTGCGGGTTGGCAATCCGCAGAGCGTCAGTAACCGCCATGCACCGCCGACTGGCAGTCGGCGACACGGCAGACTACCAGTCCGCGCTGCGTGATTTGCGGCTCAAGCCGCGCGGGGGTCTTGCGCGGCAAAATTCGGTTTTCGAGTTTTGAATTCCACCCGGACTTCATCCCGCCAGCCGCCGTTTCAGCCGTACGGATTGGACGGCCTCAAATTCCATTCCTCACGCAACATTTCCGGGATTTCCTTGAGAAAACGCGAGGGCTGTTGCAGGGAGTCGCCGCCGTGGCCCGGCGTGACCCGGATGAGCGGATAACTCAAATAAAGTTCGTCCTTGGCCCGCGTGATGGCGACATAAAAAAGCCGGCGTTCCTCCTCCTCACCCTCGAGGCTGTTGAGCGAGCGCGCCGAGGGGAACAGTCCATCGCAGAGCATGATGACGAAGACCACTTTGAACTCGAGCCCCTTGGCCTGATGAATGGAGGAGAGCCGGATTTGCTCGGGGTCATGGTTGGCGACGGCTTGATTGTCCTTGGCCTCGACATTCGTGAGCAAAGCGAGCTGGGTGAGAAACTCCTCCGTGCTCTTGAACTGCAGGGCAAAGCTGGCCAGTTGTTCGAGATCCTCCAGCCGCGCGCGATAATTGGTGAACTGCTCCTGCAGATAATCTTCGTAACCCGCCTCGATCACCCACTTGATCATCCTGGCCGTGTGCCCGCGCACCCCGTCGGCTTCGAGCTGTGAAAGGGTCGCGGCTAATTGCGCCCAGCCGACCGCCGCTTTTTTCGGCACCACACCGGCGCATTTTTGCAGCGCCACGGCGAGGTGGTGGGATTCGCGGTTTGGAGGCGGAGGCTCGACGTCGGCATTCACCGCCACCGGCGCCGCACTCCGTACTTTTGCTCCGGCACTGAAACCGTTCCACAGTTTATCCGCACTCTTGCCGCCCACGCCCGGCAGCATCCGCACCAGCCGTTTGAACGCCAACTCGTCCCGCGGATTCAACACCAGCTTGAGATAGGCCGCGACATCCTTTACGTGCGCCTGCTCGAAGAACCGGATGCCGCTCGTGATGCTGAAAGGTATGTTGTGCCGCGTCAGTTCCAGTTGCAGTTCCAGCGCGTGGAAATGGGAACGATACAACACCGCCATGTCGTTCAGGTTGATGCCTTCATCGCGCAATTGGAGCGCGCGCTGCGCCACAAACGCCGCCTGATCCCGACCGTCGCCACAGGCCACCAGCACGGGTTTGATGCCCGCCGGGCGCGACGGCGCGAGCGATTTGGCGAATTGATTCAGGTTCGGCGCGATGGCGGCGTTGGCCACCGCCAGGATTTCTGGCGTGCTGCGGTAGTTGGTTTCGATCTTGTAGATTTTCGTCGCGGGATAGCGCTTTGGAAATTCCAGGATGTTTTTGAAATGCGCGCCGCGCCACGCATAAATGCTTTGCGAATCATCGCCCACCACCATCACGTTGCCATGCCGCGCGGCCAGCAGATCGATGAGATCGCTCTGGAGTTTGTTCGTGTCTTGATATTCGTCCACCAGGATGAACTGAAAGCGCCGCTGAAAAGGTTCCCGCAGGTCGGTGTGGTCTTGCAGAAGCTTGAGCCACAGCACCAGCAGATCATCAAAATCCATCGCGTTGGTGGCGCGTTTGCGGGCCGTGTAGCGCGACTGCAAATCCGCGATCTGCGGCGCCAGTGACGAGAAATAGCCATAGTCCTCCGCCAGGATTTCCGCGACGGTTTTCTGCTTGTTGACCGCCAGTGAAAAAATTCCGCCCAACACCTCGGCCTTCGGAAAGCGCGTGGCCTGCACGTCAAGGTCCGCCTCGTCCAGGCAGGCGTGGAGCAGATCTTTGGCATCCTCGCGATCCAGGATGGTGAAATCGGGATGAAATCCCAACTGCGCCGCGTGCCGCCGAAGGACGCGATTGCCCACCGAGTGGAAGGTGCCTCCCCAGAGCGAGGAAATGTCCGCGCCGAGCAAATCCGCCACGCGGCGCATCATTTCCTTGGCGGCCTTGTTCGTGAACGTCAGCAGCAGGATGCGGTCGGCGGGCACACCTTGTTCCAGCAGATAGGCAACACGATAGGTCAACGTGCGCGTTTTGCCGGAGCCAGCGCCGGCGATCACGAGGGCCGGACCCGGCAAGGCAGTGACGGCGGCGTGCTGTTGCTCATTCAATTCGCCCGCGTAATCAATTTGCAAATTGACCGGCGCTTGAAAGGTTTGCAGCACGTAGTCGCGCGACATGGCGCGACGTTAGTCGGGAATACTCAAACCGCAATCGGAAAACGGGCCCCAGACCCTGCGGGGAGAATCCGGCAGCACGGTGAGCAGCCTGGTCAGGAATTCTTCTCCTGGTCGGAGCCAAGGTGACGCCGACCGCTTACGGTTCAATGGACGGCGAACCGTCGCCGCCGAGCCGCGGACTGCGCCGCCAGTTACTTCATCCACGCCTTCAACCATGCGTAAAAGCTGGCGCCAAGCTGCGCGTAACCTTCGCCGCGGGGAGGCACGCCGTTGTTGACCGGATAGCCGTCGAGGGGGTCGATGTTCAATTCGGAGGGCAGGCTATCCCACCTTGTTCTTGCAGGCGCCCAGCCGCTTCAACTGGTCGCAGGTGCCGGTGATTTGCACGCGTTGCGACTTCACGGAAAAACCCAGCTTGTGGCTGATCTCGTCCTCGAGCTTTTCGATTTTGTCGCTCTCGAACTCGACGATCTTTTCGCAGTCCTGGCAGATGATGTGGTTGTGGTGCGGATGCTCGGCGTAATTCGGGTCGTAAAACTTGTAGTCCTTGCCAAAATCCATCTCATGCACCAGGCCGCTCTCCGTCAGCAGCGGCAGCGTGCGGTACACCGTGGCGCGGGAGACTGACTTGTCCCGCTGGCGCGACCAATCGAGCAACTGTTCTGCGGTGAAGTGCTTGTCCGTGCTGAAGACCGTATCGACAATGGCCTGCCGTTGCGTGGTAAGGCGCAGGTTTTTCTGCTCCAGAAACGTCAGGAACTTTTGCTTGGCGGTCGCTTTATCGGGCACGGACACAAAGGCACTATATTTTTATTGTTCAAAGTTTCAAGTTCAAGGTTCAAACTTCCGGCGCGCGGTTGCAATCGTGTTCTGGCCGCACGCGCGAATCTTGAACATCGAACTTATCAACACCGGCACCGAACTGATGCTGGGCGCGGTGCTCAACACCCATCAGCAATGGCTGTGCCGCCAATTGGCCGACCGCGGTTACGTCGTCACGCGCCAAGTCGCCGTGGCGGACACCGGGCCGGACATCGAGCAGGCGGTGCGCGAAGCCCTGGCGCGCGCCGATTTGATCCTCACCACCGGTGGGCTGGGCCCGACCGCGGACGATCTGACGCGTGACCTGATCGCCCGGCTGTTGGGCAAGAAGCTTCACGAGGACGCCGGCGCGCTCGCGAACATCGAATCTTTTTTTGTCATCCGCAAGCGGCCCATGCCGGCGAGCACCAAAGTCCAGGCGCTCGTGCCCGCCGGCGCGCGGGTGTTGCCCAATCGGCACGGCACCGCGCCCGGGTTGGCCCTGGAGGTGGCCCCAAATCCCTTTCGCGCCGGCGGACGTCCGAGCTGGCTCGTGATGCTGCCCGGGCCGCCGCGCGAGTTGCGGCCGATGTTCACCGATCAAGTCCTGCCCTTCCTCAACGACAAATTTCCGCTCACGAATGGCTTTGTCTGCCGCGTCTTGAAAACGACCGGCTTGGGCGAATCGTGGGTCGAGGAAAAAATCGCGGGCCCGCTCCAACCCCTCTTCGCCGCCGGGCTGGAGCTGGGCTACTGCGCGCGAGTCGGGCAAGTGGACGTGCGTCTGGCCGCGCGTGGCCGCGGCGCGAAAGACACAGTGCAAGAAGCGGAGCGCATCGTGCGCGAGCAGATCGGCGAGCATGTCTTCGGACTGGACGAGGATGAACTTGAAAAGGTGGTCGTACGCCTGCTGGCCAAACGCAAACTGACACTGGCGCTCGCCGAATCCTGCACCGGCGGTTATCTGGCCCACCGGCTGACCAATGTTCCCGGCGCTTCCGTGGTCTTGCAGGCGGGATTGGTCACCTACAGCAACGAAGCCAAGCAGAAATATTTGGGGGTGCGCGCCAAAACGCTCGCGGCGCACGGTGCGGTGAGCGAGCCGGTCGCCCGCGAGATGGCCGAAGGCGCCCGGAAACGCACGGGCGCCGACTACGCCCTCGCCCTCACGGGGATTGCCGGGCCGGGGGGCGGCACGAAGGCCAAGCCGGTGGGCACGGTTTTCATCGCGCTGGCCACACCGCAGCGGACGCTGGTCCTCCACGTGGTCAATCGCTACGACCGCGAAACATTCAAGCAGGTGACTTCGCAACAGGCGTTCGAGATGTTGCGGCGGGAGGTGCTGCAGAGGTAGCGGCGTACGGCTGGGTTTGGCCTGCGGCAGCGGAGGCCGCTTATTTATTGCGCGATGAGGTCCCAGCCTGAAAGATGTCCGCAACGACCCGTGCCCCAGCGGCAGCGGGAAAAAGTACCAGCTTTGCTGCGGACGATGACGGCTGGCCGCATTTTTCTGTGTTCATCGCCTCCAAATGGGACTAGATTCGAACGCAGATGCAACCCCCAAGCACACCACCCATCTGGGCCGTGACGCCGGAGAAATTGAATGAGGCGGTGCGTCGCCTTGTGACGGCGGCGTGCCCCAGCAAAATTATTCTTTTCGGCTCTCACTCCCGTGGTGTCGCGGGCGAGGACAGCGACGTTGACCTGATGGTGGTTCAGGAGGAGGTCAACGACCCGGCGGCCGAATCGGTGCGGCTGCGGCGCGTGCTCAAGGACATTGTGATGGCCATGGATTTGCTGGTCGTGAGCCGCGCGCAATACGACTACTGGCGCGATACGCCGGGGAACGTTTTCTTCGAAGCCGACGCTGAGGGCAGGGTGCTTTATGAAGCGGCTTGAGCAAGCCGGCAAATTCTTGCGCAAGGCCGCCGAAGATGAAGCCTTGCTGGACGCGGTTATTGATGTCTCAACCGTAAGCGATGAGATTTTCGGCTTTCACTGCCAGCAAGCCGCCGAAAAACTTCTCAAGGCCATGCTTTCAGCACCGGGGCTTCGTTTTCAAAAAACGCACGACTTGCAAGAGTTGATGACGCTGCTCGATAACGCCGGGCACGCCCTGCCCCAGAACCTGACGCGCGTGGACGAACTGACGCCGTTTGCCGTGCAATGGCGTTACGACTATTTCACCGCACAAACGCCTTTTGACCGGAAGCACGCGCGCGAACTGATCCGCAGCCTGCGCTCGCACGTGGAAGACTGCATCAAGACGTTGGAACAACATGAATAACCACGCCATCCACTTCGTAAAGAGCGCAGTCGTTGTCGGCCCACACACGCTGAAGTCGCGGTTTGAGGATGAAACCGAGCAGGTGATCAACTTCGAACCAGTTTTGCGCGGTCAACTTTACGGCCCGTTGCGTGACCTGAAGTTGTTCAATCAAGTTCGGATTGACCCGGAAGTGCGCACGGTAGTCTGGCCCAACGGTGCGGATTTCGATCCCGCCACGCTGCACGATTGGCCAGCCCATCAAACGGCGTTGGCGAAACTGGCCAAAAACTGGGCGCTTTGCCCCGCTTAGCCGATGTTCATACAAACTTTGTATCACGCATCTTGAGTTGTGGATACTTGCTTTGGAGCAGCCTCACAACATCTTGGGCGACTGCATCACACAAATCCGCCTCCAGAACTTGGGCATCGTGGAGCGTGGAGCCATACAAAAACTCCATCTTGATCGAAGCTGTAGCGGGCTTACCCGTTACATCACAAACAAGCTCGGCAACTTCTGGAACGATAATCTTTTTCATAAGCGCGTCAATTTGTAGCTCCGCCTCATTTTCTGTCCTAATCAGATTCTCCGGAATTGGGTTCTGAAACAGCCCACCCGGCACGAAGCTCATTCACCAATTGCCAATAAGCCTGAAATACTTTGATTGCGATCTGATGTTGTTTGTAAAGTTCAGGTATTAGCGCTTCCAAATCCAAAGGTGGGATCATTTTGAAAGCGTACGTCACTCCATTCTCTGTCCTTATTCGGTCAATAAAGGGCGTCAAACCAACATCAAAATGCGATCTGAACCGATGCTGTAGCCGATGCCTGAAATTGCGCGTGCTATCTCGGAAATTCTTGCTGTTCAGCAATTCGATATTGTCTTTGAAGTTTTGGAAACTCGTCCAACCCAATCCAACTTTATCAAGCTGCTTGAAATTGATCTTATCATCAGATGGAAGGTCATCTTTCCAATCTGATTGTTTTAACTGGTTCGAGTAATGAAGCAAATGCACGGCCGCAAAAATGAACTGATTCTTTAATGAATAGGGTCGGCTGACAGAAAGCTCTAAAAGTGGATCGGCAAATTCAAAAATCAGACCCATTCTGTCTTTCTCTGGACATTTTTGTGCAGTTTGAAACCAACAGTCGGCGTGATTGATATTAAGAAGGAAGCGAGTCAATTCATTTATCAGACCGCGCGTAAAATTACCTGCCAAATCGAAAAAAATAAAACTCTTGAAACTTTTGTGTTTGCGTTCGGCAAATTCGTGGTCCGAATGCTTCACAATTCCACCTTGAGCACATTTACCCGCAGTTTCATTGCGGAGAGCATGAAACTTCTTGAAAACTTCGAGCATTTCTCCATCCGTAATCATCTGCGCTATTTTCTCTTCCACCACTCAGCCCATCCTCGCCCTTGCCATCTGCGAGCAGTTTGCACGGAAGGTCCTCGAGCGCAATCAATTGCTTGAGGAAAATTTCTTTTGTAACCACTGCAAAAGAACTTGTTGATCGTCAATCGTTGCACGGCGAACTTGCGACAACAGCCAGACTTGATCTGGTTTCGGCAAGGCTGCGTTCTGCAAACCCTCATTGCAGTTCGTGCAAACAGCTCTGAGATTAGTTGGCTCATCGTCCCCGCCTTTGGATTTATCTTTGATGTGTCCCATCGTCAAACGCACCGTGCGGTTAGGACTAAATGGATCTTTGTCGCCCGCAGCCAGCCCGCACATCTGGCAAGTGT
>JAYUBJ010000030.1:0-2737 GCA_043740915.1 Verrucomicrobiota bacterium | reverse complement strand
GGTGAAGCCGGACGCTCGTACCGGATTGAATACGCGACGAACTTGAGCATCTCGACGGTTTGGACCCTCCTGTACATCGTGGACGACCCGGACGGCGTAGTGCAGGTTGTCGATCCGGGCGCTGCGAGCAACCCGTTCCGGTTCTACCGTGTCATCCTGCTGCCGTAGCGCCTGTTTGAAAATCCTAAACTGGGTGGAAACAGGCCACTGGCCAGTTCCGGCGGGCTACCAGCCCGCTGGGCTTTTCGGCGGCAAATTGCCGCCGAATACGGGCTGGTCGCCCGTTCCACCCATTTTCCAGATAAGTGCTTGGAGACTGGTTGGCCCTCATTTCCCGATGCAGAATTGGCTGAAGATGGAGTCGAGCAAATCCTCCGTCGTGGTCTTGCCCACGATCTCACCAACCGCGTTCACCGCACTGCGCAGGTCCATCGCCGCCAGTTCGAGCGTTTGATTCGCGGTCAGGGCGTCGAGCGTGTGGCGCGTGGCGGCGCGCGCGCGGCGCAACGCGTCCTGATGCCGCGAGTTGATCATCACCTGCAACATCTCGGCTTGGATCGCACCGGCCCAGACCAGTTCCTTGATCGCGTCCTTGAGCCGCTCCAGGCCCACACCGGTGGCGCAACTGATTTCAACCATGCCGGTCAAGTCCAACCGCCTCGGCAAATCCACTTTGTTCGCGACGAGAATCCGCGGCTTCCCCGCAAACTCATGCAAATATTTCTGATCCGCCGCCGTCAACGCCTCGCTCGCGTCGAGCACGTGTAAAATCAACTCGGCTTTGCCCAACGACGCGCGACTGCGCCGGATGCCTTCTAGCTCAATCTCGTCCCCTGCCTCCCTCAGCCCCGCCGTGTCGATGAACACCACCGGCAGCCCGCGAATGTTCGCCGTCTCTTCGATCGTATCGCGAGTAGTGCCAGCAACGGCTGAAACAATGGCACGGTCGTGGCCGAGCAATTGATTGAGCAGGCTCGACTTGCCGACGTTCGGCCGGCCGATGATGGCGGCCCGGATGCCCCGGCGCAAAATCTGGCCTTCATCCGCCGTGCGCAGCAACTCTTCCATGAACACTACGCCTCGTTCCAATCGCGCAATCAACTCCAGCCGGGTGTCGGGGGCGAGGTCCTCGTCGGGAAAATCAATGTGGGCCTCGATGTGCGCGAGCGTTTTTACCAGATCGTCCCGCAGTTGGTTGATGCGCTGCGAGAGCTTGCCCGCGAGTTGCTCGTTCGCGGCGGTGAGCGCAAGCTCGGTGCGGGCGTGAATCACGTCCGCCACGGCTTCGGCCTGGGCCAGGTCGATGCGCCCGTTGAGAAAGGCGCGCTGGGTGAACTCACCGGGTTGCGCGAGCCGTGCCCCGTTGGCAAGCACGGTGTCGAGCACCAGCTTCGCGGCCAGCATCCCCCCGTGACAGGTGATCTCGACGGTGTCCTCGCGCGTGAATGTGCGCGGTGCGCGCAACACGGCCACGAGCACTTCATCGATGACCCGACCGGCATTATTGATGCGGCCATAATGCAGCGTGTGCGTCGGCGCGGCGGACGGTTTCAGCGACGACTTGCCAGCCGGCACAAAACATTTGTCCGCCACGGCGAGCGCCTGTGCGCCCGAAATCCGAATGACCGCCAGCCCGCCTTCTCCGAGGGGCGTGGCAATGGCGGCAATCGTGTCGTCAGCAGTCAAGGGTGAAGGCTCAAGTTGAGAGTTTCATTTGAAATGCCCCGCGATCACGAGCGCATTTGAGAATCATCGCCCTGCCAATGGCAGGCTGCGCGCTGCCCGGCGATTTGAATGATTTGCTCAGACTCGCGCGCCATTCTGTCATAATTACTTCGGGTTTCACTCCGGGAAACTTAAGTTCCAAATCGGAGGTTAGCTTGGACGGTGAAGTTGGCAGAGCCGCCAGCAACGCTTTGCAGTGGCGCAAGATTCGGTTTGATTTGTCTTCACGTTTTGAGCCAGCACAGAGGGTGAAATGCCAAAACCAAACACTTGTTTCCTCGCCCACCGGCGACAAACTTGCCGCCACATCGAGAAAACTCGCGAACCGGGGCAACCGAATATCTTCAAATACTATTGTGTGAATGGCTGGCGTTTGCGAGGACATGGGGAAACAATGTTCTCAACCCACATGCCGGCAATTCCCCGCCTGATTCTCCGCCTCGCGGTCTTCGAGGAAGAGCCGCGCCTTCTCGTAACTCTTCTTGTGCAAATAATGGAGCAACGCTGGATCCGTGGCGCGCGGCAACTGGAGCGTGAGTTCGTCGATGCGGGCAAAGAGTGGCAGGAGGCTTGGCTTGGGATTGGCCGACGCCATGGCCCGCACTGCGGCCTCTAAATCGAGCAAGGCTTGCAGAATATTTCTTTCCGTTTCGGACATCCGCCATCCATAGCCCAATCACGCCGCGAAACCAAGCGTTTCAATAATTGCGGCTAAACCTTCCGCCCGGCGTCGCTGAGAATCTGCCGGAGAGCGGACAGACATTTTTCCACATTCTCACGACTCGAGGTTGCCCCCATCAGGCCGATGCGCCAGATCGTGCCCTTGAGCGGGCCGAGTCCGGCGCCAACTTCAATGTTGAAATCGCTCAAGAGTCGTTTGCGCACCGCGGCTTCGTCCACGCCCTCGGGCACACGGACGGCGTTGAGCTGCCAGAGTTGATGTCCGGCTTGCGAGGCGATTTCCAAACCCATCGCGGCGAGGCCCGCCTTGAGCGCGAGATGGTTTTGCTCG
>JAYUBJ010000029.1:0-9001 GCA_043740915.1 Verrucomicrobiota bacterium | reverse complement strand
CCGGTGAAAATCGGGCCGATGATTGAGGGCAAGCGCATCATCCGTTCCGGACTGAACGCCGGCGAGCAAGTGGTCGTGAACGGCCTCCAACGCGTGCGCCCGGGCATGCTGGTGACGGCCGAAAAGGAGTTGGTGGCCGGCGGCGGCGACCGCAGCCACAACAATGCCGCGCCCCGCTGAGCCAATCCAACCCCGCCTGACGCCATGAACTTTTCCCACTTCTTCATCAAGCGCCCCATCTTTGCGGCGGTGCTCTCCATCCTGATTTTCATCATCGGTTTGATTTCGATGACGCGGCTGCCCATCAGTGAGTATCCCGAGGTCGTGCCGCCCACCATTATCGTGATGGCGACGTATCCCGGCGCCAATCCCAAGACCATCTCAGAAACCGTGGCCGCCCCGCTCGAACAAGCGGTTAACGGCGTCGAGAACTCACTCTACATGTTCTCGCAAGCGACCAGTGATGGCGTGCTGACGCTCACCGTCACCTTCAAACTGGGGACGGACATCGACAAGGCGCAGGTGCAGGTGCAAAACCGGGTTTCCCAGGCATTGCCGAAACTGCCGGAGGAAGTGCGTCGCCTTGGCGTCACCACCACCAAGCAGTCGCCCGACCTAACCATGGTCGTCCACCTCTTCTCGCCGAACAACCGTTACGATGACATTTACGTCCGTAACTACGCCTCGCTGCAAGTGAAGGACGTGCTCGCGCGCATCCCGGGGGTCGGTTCCGTGCAGCTCTTCGGTTCGGGCGACTACGCCATGCGGGTGTGGCTCGACCCGGACAAAGTGGCCGCCAAGAGCCTCACCGCGAGCGATGTCGTCAGCGCCATTCGCGAGCAAAATGTGCAGGTTGCCGCGGGCGGGATTGGCCAGCAGCCGGTTAGCCGTCCGGTGGATCAGGCCTTGCTGATCAACACCCAGGGCCGGCTGCTCAACGAGGAGGAGTTTGGCAACATCATCGTCAAGACCGGCGCGAACGGCGAGAAAACGCTGCTGAAGGACGTCGCCCGCATGGAACTCGGCGCGGCCGGTTACGCCCTGCGTTCGCTGCTCAACAACAAGCCCGCCGTGGCCCTGCCCATCTTCCAGTCACCCGGCGCAAACGCCATTCAACTTTCCACCGATGTCCGACACGCAATGGATGAACTAAAGAAAAACTTCCCGGATGGCATTGATTACTCGGTTGTGTATGACCCGACCATTTTTGTGCAGCATTCCATCAAAGCCGTCGTGCATACCTTGTTCGAGGCGGTGCTGCTCGTCGCCATCGTGGTTCTCATTTTTCTCCAAACTTGGCGCGCCTCGATCATCCCGCTGGCCGCCGTGCCGGTGTCCCTCGTGGGCACGTTCGCGGTCATGCTCGCGTTTGGCTTCAGCATCAACGCCCTCTCGCTCTTCGGCCTCGTGCTCGCCATCGGCATCGTGGTGGATGATGCCATCGTCGTCGTCGAGAACGTGGAACGAAACATTGCGCTCGGGTTCTCGTCGGTCGAGGCAACCAAACGCGCGATGAATGAAGTGACCGGCCCCATCGTGGCCACCGCGCTGGTGCTGTGCGCGGTGTTCGTGCCGACCGCGTTCATCAGCGGCTTGACCGGGCAATTCTACAAGCAGTTCGCCATCACCATCGCCATCTCGACCGTCATCTCGGCTTTCAACTCGCTCACGCTCTCGCCGGCCTTGAGCGCGTTGTTGCTGAAGGACCATCACGCGCCCAAGGACTGGCTCGCGCGCCTGATGGACACGTTGTTCGGCTGGTTCTTCCGGCCCTTTAACAAGATCTTCACCTGGTCCGGCCACAAATATTCCGCCAGCGTCGGCGGCGTGATCCGCAAGAGCGTCCTCGCCCTCATCGTTTATGCGGGCCTGGTGTTGCTCACAGGCTGGAGTTTTAGCAAGGTTCCAACCGGCTTCGTCCCCTTGCAGGACAAGCAATACCTCGTCGCCTTCGCGCAACTGCCCGATGCCGCCTCACTGGACCGCACCGAACAAATCATCCGCCAGATGTCGGACATCGGCCTCCAGCAACCGGGCGTGCAGGATGCCGTGGCCTTTCCCGGCCTGAGCATCAGCGGCTTTAGCGTCGCCCCGAACGCCGGCATAGTGTTTTTTACCCTCAAACCGTTTGAAGAGCGCCGGACCCCCGAGCTCAGTGGCCCAGCCATCGCCGGTGCTTTGAGCGCGAAATTCGCCGGAATCAAGGATGCCTTCATCCTCGCCGTGCCACCTCCGTCGGTGAATGGCCTGGGCACGATCGGCGGCTTCAAGCTGTACGTCGAAGACCGCGCCGACCTCGGCTACGACGCGTTGTTTCAAAATTCGCAGGCGCTCATGGCCAAAAGCGCGCAGACACCCGGACTCGACGGCGTGTTCTCGACGTTCACTGTGAATGTTCCGCAGTTGGACGCGGACGTTGACCGCGTGAAGGCCAAGATGCAGGGCGTGCCGCTGCAAAATCTTTTTGAGACCATGCAAATATATCTTGGCTCCCTTTACGTGAATGATTTCAACAAATTCGGCCGCACTTACCAGGTGATTGCGCAGGCCGACGCAAAATTCCGCGAGCGCCCCGAAGACATCACCCGGCTCAAGACGCGCAATGCCAGGGGCCAGATGGTGCCGCTGGGCACGCTGGTGAAAGTGAAGGCGGCCTACGGACCGGACCGCGCCATGCGTTACAACGGCTACCCCGCCGCGGAAATCAACGGTGGTCCCGCGCCCGGTTTCAGCTCGGGCCAGGCCGAGGCGTTGATGGCCAAACTCGTGGGCGAAAATCTGCCCAAGGGCATGGCCTTCGAATGGACGGACCTGACCTACCAACGGATCCTCGCCGGCAATTCGGCGTTTTACGTTTATCCGTTGTGTCTGCTCCTCGTCTTCCTGGTGCTGGCGGCGCAGTATGAAAGCCTGCGCCTCCCGCTGGCGATCATCCTCATCGTCCCGATGTGCCTGCTCTTCGCGATCGCCGGGGTGTGGCTCAGCGGCGGTGACAACAACATCTTCACGCAAATCGGCCTCATCGTGCTGGTCGGGCTCGCGTGCAAAAATGCCATTCTGATTGTCGAGTTCGCCAAGCACAAACAAGACGAAGGCATGGCTCCCATGGTCGCCGCCATCGAGGCGGCGCGGCTGCGTTTGCGGCCGATTCTGATGACCAGCATCGCGTTCATCGCGGGCGTGTTCCCGTTGGTGATTTCCACCGGCGCGGGCGCCGAGATGCGACGCGCGATGGGTGTGGCGGTCTTCGCGGGCATGATTGGGGTGACAGTCTTCGGCCTCATTCTGACCCCGGTGTTCTACGTCGTGTTGATGAAACTCGGTTGGAAGAAAAAACCCGCACCGGAAGCCAAACCCCAAACACCCCTGCTCGGCTCACCCGGTACCGCGAGCAGAACTGCAGCGGTGGGGTTACTCGCGTTGACGCTGACCGCGAATGCCGCTGTCGGTCCGCAGTACCAGCGCCCGACGAATGTCATCCCCGCGAATTTCGCGGACACCCATCTGGGTGCCTGGAAGGAAGGCCGGCCGGCGGACGCGCTGCCGCGCGGAGCGTGGTGGAAAATTTTCCAGGATGAAATTCTGGACCAACTCGAGGCACGGGCCGCGGCCAACAATCAGGACCTCAAGGCGGCCGCGTCCCGCATCGAACAGGCGCGCGCCAATGCCCGCCTCGCCAAGGCGGACTATTATCCAACCCTTTCGCTCGATCCGACCTATAACCTCCAGCGCTATTCACCCAACGCGGGCCTTGCTTTTCCGGTGAAGGAAGTCGGCGACATCCGCATGCCCTTCGACCTGAACTATGAACTCGATCTCTGGGGCCGCGTCCGGCGCACCTTCGAGGCCTCGACGCGCGACGCGGAGGCCAAGGTCGCCGCCTTTGAGACCGTGCGCCTCGCGATGCACGCCGAAGTGGCGCAGGATTATTTCTCGCTGCGCGCCCTGGACGCGGAATTAGCGACGCTGTATCGCGCGGCGGAACTGCGGAACGAGGCGTTAAAAATAATCGGATCGCGCGCCAAAAACGGCACCGGCAACGAACTTGAATTCGCGCGGGCCGAGACGGAACTCGCCACCCTCGCGACCGAGGTCATCGCCCTGAAACACCGCCGCAGCGAATTGAAGAATGCCCTCGCGGTACTAGTGGGCGCCCCCGCGAGCGAGTTCGGCGTCGATGAGCACCCGCTTGCCATCAACGCCGCTCCGCCCGTGATTCCCGCCGGCTTGCCGGGCGAGTTGCTCGAGCGGCGTCCGGACATCGCCGAGGCCGAGCGCAGCCTCGCGGCGCACAATGCGCGAATCGGCGTCGCGAAGGCGGCGTTCTATCCCATCGTGCGGCTGACCGGACTCGCCGGTTGGGAGAGCGCCGATGTGGCCTCGCTGTTCAACTGGCAGAGCCGGGTCTGGAGCATCGGGCCCAGCGTCACGCTGCCGGTTTTCCAGGGCAGCCGAAACAAGGCGAACCTCCGCAACACCCAGGCCAAGTGGGAAGAAGGTGTGGCAAACTATCGCCAGCATATTCTCATCGCCTTCCAGGAAACGCAAAATGCGCTCACGGCGTCACGCTTGCTGACCGAACAAGCCGCCGCCCAGGCCGGTGCCGTCACCGCCGCGCAACGGACGGCGAAGCTTTCCCGCACGCGGTTCGACGCCGGATTCACCAGCTATCTTGAAGTGGTCGAAAGCGAGCGGACCGCCCTCGCCACCGAGCGCGGCGCGGCACAAATCGCCGGCCAGCGCCTCGTCGCGACCGTACAACTCATCAAGGCCATCGGCGGTGGGTGGGATCAGACGCAACTGGTACCGCTGGCCGTGAATCAGGATTCGCGCCGCCGGAATCCGAAACGATAAACCGTGATGCGGCGGCGATGGCTTCTGCCCGAACTCCGAAATTTTGACTGCGGATTTCACGGATGGTTACCCGCCCGCTAAGAAATCTTTTCTTGGTCGGAGACGAGGTGACGAGTCTCAAATCTCCTCGGTTAAAGTTGGGGACTCCGCACGTCGTCACCTACTTTCTAAACGGGCTGTCAGGGGTTTCAAATCGATTCAGAAAACTGCACCTCCAAACTCCGTTTCATCCGTGCCATCCGCGTCATCCGCGAGCCGCTGGCTTGAGGTTGGGATCAAAATCTCCCTCGAACAATTCGCCTTACAGTCCCGTGGGATGATCCAGAAAAATCCAGGGCACGCGGAATTTTTTGGAGAGCTCGGCGGCCAGCCCCTGGACGCCGAAAGTTTCCGTGGCGTAATGCCCGCCGTAAAAAACGTTCACGCCCAAATCCTCCGCCAGCGCGTACGTCCAGTGCGGGCCTTCACCCGTGATGAACGTGTCCACCCCTTCCACCGCCGCCTGCTTCAATTCGGCGCCCGCCCCGCCCGTCACCACCCCGATGCGCCGGCAAATGGATGGGCCGCCCGGCAGCAAAATTGGTGCGTGACCGACCGCCTGCACCAGGCGCGCGCCCAGTTCATCCCGGGAAATGCTTGCTTGCGACTGCCAGCCGATGTGCCGGCCTTTTGCGAAGAAAAATGGTTTGAGTTTCTTGAGTCCCAGCGCGGCGCAAAGCCGGGCGTTGTTGCCGAACTTGGGATGCGCATCGAGGGGCAGGTGCGAACTGTAAACCGCCAAATTGTTTTCCAGCAACAGCCGCAATAGCTCGTAACGCCTGCCGGTCCACGGATGCGACGGGCTCCAGAAAAGCCCATGATGCACGATCAATAAATCCGCCTTGGCAGCCACCGCGAGTTTCGCCGTCGCCAGACTTGCGTCTACCGCGGCGGCAATGCGCGTGACCCGGCCGCGGTTCGCCACCTGCAATCCATTCACCGCGCCGTCCCAGTCGATAAAGGTGTCCGTATGCAGGCGGCGATCACAGTGGCGGACCAGCGCGGAGAGCGAGGCGTTTGACATGCCGGCATCAGAACAAAATGCGCGCGCAAAGCAAAGCGCGAACCGAAGCGCAAACGCCCGCTAGGGGTCAGCTAGGGGTCACCCATTAGCGTGCGATCGCGTGGCGGTTTGGGACAAACCGCGGTCCGCACGGGCGGTCATTCTTTTTTTCACCTGCCTATTGAAATCCGCGTCGGCCTCCTTATAGTGCGCTCCTATTGACCTATTGAAATGAGCGAACCGATCAGCGACAGCGCGCCTTGGAACATTCAAGCCGCCCGCACCCTGTATAACATCGACCGTTGGGGCGCGAAATATTTTGACATCAACGACGCCGGCCACGTGGTGGCGACGCCGCTGCAGGAGGCGGGCGCGACCGTGGACATCACTGATATCATCGAGGAGGCCAAGGGGCGGGGTTTGAAGTTTCCGCTGTTGATCCGTTTCCAGGATATTTTGCGGCACCGCGTCGAGGCGATCAATTTCGCCTTCCGCAATTCGATTACGGAATTCAATTACCAGGGGAAGTATCGCGGCGTGTTCCCGATCAAGGTCAACCAATTGCGGGAGGTCGTGGAGGAGATTCTCGATGCCGGTAAACCCTTCAGCTTTGGCCTGGAGGTCGGCAGCAAACCGGAGTTGTTCGCGGGGCTGGCGCTGCAAAACCAGGCGGGCAGCCTGATCATTTGCAACGGCTACAAGGACGTTGGTTTCATCAAGATGGCGCTCATGGGCATCAAGCTGGGCAAAAAAGTCATCATGGTCGTGGAGAAGCTCGAGGAGTTGAAACAAATCATCACGGTGTCGCGGCAGGTGGGCGTGGAGCCGTTGATCGGCATTCGCGCGCGGCTGTTAAGCAAGGGGGCGGGCAAGTGGGCCGAAAGTGGCGGCGAGAACGCAAAGTTCGGCCTGAGCACCGCCGAACTGCTCGCGGCCACGGAAATGTTGCGCGCCGAGAAAATGGAACACTGCTTCCGGCTGTTGCACTTTCACATCGGCTCGCAGGTGCCGGACATTCTCACCGTGAAGAAAGCGGTACAGGAGGCGACGCGCTTTTACGCCAAGCTCCACAAGATGGGATTTCCCATCGACTACCTCGACGTCGGGGGCGGACTGGGCGTGGATTACGATGGCAGCCGGTCGGCGTTTGACAGTTCCACCAATTACTCGCTGCAGGAATACACGAACGACATCGTTTATTACATCGCTGATGTCTGCAACGCCGAGAAAGTGCCGCACCCGGACATTGTCAGCGAGAGCGGGCGGGCGATTGTCGCGCATCACAGCGTGCTCATCGTCGAGGTCTTTGGATCGATCGGCAAGACGCGGGAGTGGGAGCATTTGAAGTTTGGCGACCATGAGCATCCGCTGGTCAAGGAACTGCTCGACATCAAGAACCATCTTGCCAAATTGAACAAGCTGGAGGCGTATCACGACGCGTTGGAACGCAAGGAGGACGCCCACAATATGTTCACGCTGGGCCTGATGGAATTGCCCGACAAAGCCAAGATCGAGAATCTCTATTGGGAAATCGGCCAGGCGGTGGTGCTGAGTTTCCGCGGCCAGGCCTATGTGCCGGAGGAAATCCGCAAGCTCGAAGACAGCTTGGGCGACCAGTACCTCTGCAACTTCTCCGTCTTCCAGTCGCTGCTCGATCATTGGGCGCTCGGCCAGCTTTTTCCCATCATGCCGGTCAGCCGGCTCAACGAGCGGCCCACCCGCGAAGCCACGCTGGTGGACATCACCTGCGATTCCGACGGCCAGATCAACAAGTTCATCGACCTGCGCGACGTGCGGGACACCTTGCCGCTGCATCCGCTCCGTCAGAACAACGGCAGTGGCCAGGAGCAGTATTTTCTCGGGTTCTTTTTGATGGGCGCGTACCAGGACATCATGGGTGACCTGCACAATCTGTTTGGCCGCGTCAACGAGGTGCATGTCTTTCTTGAGCCCGACGAACCGGCCGGCTATTACGTCGAGGAAATCATCGAGGGCAACACCATCGTCCAATCGCTCGCCGCCGTGCAATACGACGAGAATGAATTGAAACGGCAGATGAAGTCGCAGATTGATGAGGCCATCAAGGCGGACAAAATGAAACCGTCCGAAGGCATGCGCCTGCTGGACGATTACGAGCGCGGCCTCAAGGAATACACTTACCTCTCGTTCTGAAAAGTCGGAGGGAAGCATGAAGCAAGAAAAACCGATCGCGCAGAGTTTGGTTCGGCCTTCCAACTGCTGGCTTCCGAATTCTCCCCATGCCTGACTCCGTTCCCAACGCGGATTTGATGCGTTCCCTGGGACGGCTGGTGCGCGGCCTCTCCGCGCTCTTCTGGGGGCTACCGATCACACTTTTGGTTTCGGTGCAGGGCGCCGCGACAGAATGGCTGCGGCCGATGGGCATTTATCCGCCGATCCTGGGCACCTCGCTGCTTTTTTTTGGGCTGCTGCAAATGGGCCACTTTCAGAAGCAGGAGCGCATCTGGCAGACGGCGCTGGATCGCGCAAAATTGCTCGGCCTGGTCAACATAGGCCTCTCCCCGTTTATTTACCTCTGGAGCAGGCTGCCCACCGAAACCTTCTTTGCCCAATCCGTGGCGGCGTTGACGCTCTCAAGTCTGCTCTTCCTGTTCAGCCTGAACCGGGTGTTGCAACGCCTGACCTCCATGCTGCCCGATGAAACTCTGCGCGCGGAAACCAAACTTTTCACCTCCCTCAATCGGTACCTCCTGCTCACCCTGGTGGCGCTGCTGGCCATCTATTTTCTCCTGACCCAGATCGATGCCCCGTCGCTGCTGGTCGAGGTGCTCCTGAACCTGCTCGCGCCGGGCCGCCACTCGGTGCTGCTCTTCCTGGTCCTCCTGCCGCTGGCCATGACCATGACCCTCGTCTGGAAAATCAAGGAGGTCGTGCTCGCCAGCGTATTCGGGCAGGGAAAGTGATGGATTCCGACTCCGCCCTGTAGCCGAAACCTTCAGGTTGCGCTCCGTGGGGCTCCGATCAAGCCTGCGGACGTTTTCCAATCCCACACCTTGCCAAAACCGTTCTGGTAAGGAACATTCCTCTCATGGCAACCGCAACAGACACCATTGAAGAAAAGGCGCT
>JAYUBJ010000028.1:0-9013 GCA_043740915.1 Verrucomicrobiota bacterium | reverse complement strand
ATGCCGATCGGGAGATCGGCGCTCCTGGCTTCGGGGTCGCGCCACACACAATTCCACATCTGGACGCTTCCCGGTCTTGCGGACGCACCACATTTCAGCCAAAGTGGGAACATGAAAATCGCCCACTGCCAATTCGAGACCTGGTGCGGAGACTTCGAGCGCAATCTAAAACGTTTTGAGAACGGGCTGAAGCGCGCGGACGTGGAGCGCGCAGCGATTGTGTGTTTTCCGGAATGCTTTCTCACCGGCTACCCAGACAACGAGGAAGGGGCGCGGCAGGGTGCCTTCGCCGCGGACTCGGAAAAGATGATGCGCGTGCTGGATGTGACGGGCCGGCATGAGGCGCTGGCGATCGTCGGCTTCAACGAGACGCGCGGGCCGGATCTGTACAACACCGCGCTCGTGGCGCATCGCGGGCATCTGCTCGGCGTGTACAGCAAGTGCGCGGCCTACATGAAGTTTCACAAGCAGGGCCGGACGTTTCCGGTGTTCGAGCATCAAGGGGTGAAATTTGGCGTGATCATCTGCGCCGACGGCGGATACATCGAACCCGCACGGATCCTGGCCCTGAAGGGTGCCCGCATCATTTTTGCCCCGCACTTCAACTACATCGGGGCGTCAGGACTCATCCCGCACTACATGAAAGTTCGCGCGGACCACACGGCACGCGCCGTCGAGAACGGGGTGTATTTTGTCCGGGGCAACAACGTGGTGCTGGATCCGAAGAAAAGCGGGATCACGCATCACGAAGGCGTGGGCTACGGCGACAGTTACGTGGTCGATCCCCACGGTGAAATTCTGGTGCGCAGCCGCCGGCATGAGGAGGATTTTATCGTGGCCGACGTGGATCCGAATCTGGGCGTGGACCACGCGTGGGGAACCACCAGATCCGCGTGGAGTTTCCGGGAATTTGGGAGGTTTCTGGAGGAAGCCCAAAAAGGCAAATGAATCAACCTGGAAACCGCAGATGAACGCAGACGAACGCAAATAAGCGAGGAGTTGGCCGGCCACGTGCTTCCCGCCACCTTGTGAAAGCCACCCCGCACCACAGAAATTTCAGGCCTTATTCCCATCTGCGTTCATCTGCGTTCATCTGCGGTTAACCTCCCGTTTTTGGATTCAACGCTTCACCCACTTGTAAGCAATCTGCGCGTTTCGGGAGAAGAATTTCATGAGCGCCGCCTGCCCCTTAGTCGTGAAGTAATCCGTCACGAGGCCCTGCACCGTCGCGAGACTGGCGAACCGCTCGCTCACCGGCCAGTTGCTCCCATAGATCAAGCGATCGATTCCAAACACCTCCCAGGCCGCGTCGAGCGTGGGTTGGTAAAATTGCACCTCGCGCGGCGCCGTGCCGTCGGTCTTTCCGGTACCCTCCACGAGGGCGGACACTTTCAGGAAAACATTTTTATGTTTCGCCGCCGCTTCGAGATCGCCCCGCCAGTCAGCCGGCGGGGCCTGGCCGTCGATCTTCACGTTGGCCAGGTGATTGATCACGATGCGCAAGCCGGGCAGTTCGCGGGCAAGGCGCGCCACGTCGGGCAGCATCGCGGGGCCGCCGTTGACGTCGAGTTCGAGGTCGTGCTGCACCAACAACGCCAGGTCCGCGAGATAACGCGGACGCGGCAGACCTGTTTGCAGGTCGCTGTGCCCGACGCGCAGTCCGCGAAAGAGCGGGTTCGCGGCAAACCGTTTGAGATGCCCGGCGAATTCATCCGTGCCCACCGGGAGATTGCCCACGAGACCAACGATGAACCTATCCTTCGCCGCGAGGTCGAGCACCCATTGGTTGTCCTCGACCCACGGGCTGGCTTCGACGACCACCGTGGCGGTTACTGGTTGGGGCGTGGGCAGCGCGCGATAATCCTTGGGACGCACCGTGCGAAACAGGGATTTGTCATCCTTGCCCGGCCACGGCACGCCTTGGGGCCGGGCCGGGTTGTAGAAATGCGTGTGGGTATCGATGATGACGAGGGGAGTTACCGCCGCCAGCGCCGGCCCGGCACCGGCGGCCAGCCCGGCGACGCCCGCTGTGGTCGCTCGCAAAAACTCCCGCCGCGTCAGTTCAAGATTCATCGGCGACACCCGTGACGATTCAATCCTGCGGTGCGAGGGCATGGTCATTTTGAGGGGTAGTCGGATTTGCTTGCCGCCGCGCTGGGACGGGGCGTAGGATGCCCGCGATGGATCGAGCCGGTCCCGTGGGTTCAGGCTGATTGGAAATCATTCCAGGCAGCTTAAGGTTTCGAAAACGGGTGGCAAGCCGGCAATTTTGGCCCGGTTGTTTTTTTGTGTTTTTTTTGCGCGCGTAGCTCAATTGGATAGAGTGTCGGCCTCCGAAGCCGCAGGTTGTGGGTTCAACTCCCGCCGCGCGCACCATTTAGCTGAGTTTTGCGGACAATGCCGGGCGAAAAGTCCGGCTATTTTTGCGAACAGGTCAACCCAGGTTCCGGCGGGCAGGTGGCCGGACTAGATCGGCGAAGAGATTATGTTTAAGAAAGCTTGGATACCGCAGGAAGAAAAAGTCCACGAGGTCTCGGAAGAGGATCTGCCGCCTGCCGCAAAAAAAATTCTAATGCTGGAAGACGACACCGAACTGGCCGCCCTGTTGAATGAATATCTGGGATCACAAGGCTTCGTGGTGACGTATGTGAAGAGCGGCGTGGAGGGGCTGAAACTGATCATGATGGGCGAGTATGATGTCATCTTGTGTGACATGATGATGCCGAACCTTTCCGGCGACATGTTTTATCTGGCGGTGGAGCGGACCAAGCCCCTGCTCTGCAAACGCTTTATCTTCATGACCGGCCACAAGGGTGATCCCAAGATTGATGCCTTCATCCGGAAGGTGCGTGGATTGATGCTCTGGAAGCCGTTTGAGTTACATGATCTGCAGGCGGCCATCACGGCCATCCTCAAGAAAGGCTAGTATTTATGGCCATCGATATCTCCGTCGTGAAAGCGGTTGAAGCGCCGCCGCTCACCCCGTTGAAGCTGAAGAATAAACTGGCGGGCACCCCGGCGGGTCCGCCGAAATATTCCACCACCGTCAAGAACGCGCGCGGGCAGGACGTCGTCCTTGGCGATCCCCGCGCCACCCGTGCGCTCGTCGCCTTGATGGACGTCCATGCCGTCAATGGCGGCGCAGCCTGCCACTGGGGCGGTCCGGCGGCGTTCGCGGAAATCATGGCGGCGATCCATGGCGTGATGTTCGCCGCGAGCAATCGTCCGTGGCATGAGGTGTATAACTTTGTCAACGACGCTGGCCATGCGGAAAACGGTATCTACGCCTTGCGCGCCAATTACGGATTTGACGGCCAGACCTTTGAATTGTTGAAAGGGTTTCGCGGCATCCACAGCAAGCTCACCGGCCACGGGGAATCGCATCTCAACCCCGAGGGCGTGCTGCTCTCCAACGGCCCGCTCAGCTCCGCGCTCGCGCAGGCGCAGGGCCTGGCCATCGGTGACAAGGTTGCCCGGCGCGACCGCACGACTCTCTGCGTCGTGAGCGATGGCGCGTCGATGGAGGGCGAAGCCAAGGAAGCCTTTGCCGCCATTCCCGGCCTGGCCGCGAAAGGCCGCGTGAATCCGTTCGTGCTCGTGATCTCCGACAATGACACCAAGCTCTCCGGCCGCATCACCAAGGACGCGTTTTCAATGCACCCGACCTTCGACGCGCTGGACGATCTGGGTTGGGATGTGCGGAAAGTTGAACATGGCCATGATCTGCCAGGCGTTTACCTCGCGGTTGAAAAAGCGGTGGCGGACGCGCAGTTGAATCCCAACCAGCCCGTTTGCCTGTGGGTGAAGACCATCAAGGGTTACGGGGTAAAGTCCACCATGGAGAACAGCGCGGGCGGCCACGGTTTTCCGCTCGCCAACGGTGAGAAGATCATCGAGTTCGTCAACGAAATCTACGGTGGCCAGACGCCGGACGAATTCATCCGCTGGGCGCAATCGCTCCGCGCCGATTGGGAAAAGAAGGACGCCGAGAAGAAAGCAAAAGCCGCCGCGGCGGCGGCGAATCCGGCGCCCGCCAAACCGGCGGTGAAGACCGACAAGGTCCAGGCTGGCCTCGCCAAGGGCGCGGTCAAGGCAGCGAGTGAAGGCTACCCCGTCTATTCCGTTTCGTGCGACGTCCAAGGCTCGACGGGCATCAGCTTTTTTCAAAAAAGTTTCCCCGATCGTTTCATCGAGGTCGGCATCGCTGAGGCGAACATGGTCAGCACCGGCGCGGGCTTGTCGAAGTCGGGTTTCATTCCGATCGTCGACACCTTTGGCCAGTTCGGGGTCACCAAGGGCAACCTGCCGCTGACGATGGCCGCGCTGTCGCAGGCGCCGGTGATCGCGATGTTCTCGCATATCGGTTTCCAGGACGCGGCGGACGGGGCGTCGCACCAAGCCACAACGTATCTGGCGGCCACGAGCGCGATTCCGCACACGGTGGTCATCGCGCCTTCGTGCGCCGATGAAGCGGAGGCGTTGATGTACCAAGCCATCAAGCAAGTTGGCGACGCCCGCGCCGCCGGTGGCGATGGCGAGTCCTGCATTTTCTTTGTGGGCCGCGAAAATTATCCGGTCTATTGGGTGGAGAACGCGAAGTATGAATGGGGCAAGGCGCAAGTGTTGCAGCAAGGCGGCGACGTCGTGTTGATCGGTTGCGGCACCCTGGTCATCAAGGCGGTCGAGGCGGGCAAGAAACTGGCGGAACAGGGAATCAAGGCGACCGTCATCAACAACCCGTTCATCAACCGCGTGGATCTGGATACGATCGGCGCGGCGGTCAAAGCCTCCGGCGGACGCTTGGTAACGATCGAAGACCACCAGATTGTCGGCGGCATGGGGGCGCAGGTTTCGCACGCGCTCTCCCAGGCCGGTATCGCGCATCGCGCCAAAACGCTCGGCATCAACGGCGAGTTTGGCCAGTCGGCCTACGTGGCCGAACATCTCTACGAGAAACACGGACTCACCACCGCAAAGCTGATCGAGGCCGCGAAGGGACTGCTCGGGATGTAATCGGGATTGTCAGCCGGGCTGGCTTGTAGCAGATTGTCCGTAACGGCGCGGACATGGACGGGACATTCAAATCATTGAAAGGGCAGTTCCTGCTGGATGGCGGGAAATTGCGCGGTTCGTACTTCAACCGCTCGGTCGTGCTCGTCTGCCAACACGATGCGGAGGGCGCGTTCGGACTGGTGCTGAACCGTGCCAGCGGCAACAAGGTCGGCGAGATGGTGGTGGCCGATCTGCCGGACACGCTCAAGGAACTGCCGCTGCACTTGGGCGGGCCGGTGCAGCCGACGGCGCTAAGTTTTCTGCACGCGGATGTTTTCCTGCCGGACGCGAATGTGCTGCCGAACTTGAACCTCGGCCATTCCCTCGACGCCCTGGTGGAACTGGGTGAATCGTTTTCGGCCACGGAAAGAAAAATGCGGGTCTTCGCGGGTTATTCTGGTTGGAGTCCCGGCCAGCTCGAAACGGAAATGAAACGCGAGGCGTGGGTGACGCATCCGGCATCAGTCGAGTTGGTGTTCGACACCGAACCGGGCAAGTTGTGGCAGGAAATTCTGCGCCACAAAGGCTGGCAATACCGCCTGCTGGCCGAGGGACCGGAGGATTTGAGTTGGAATTAGCGTTTTCTTTGGCTCCACTGGCTCGACAACCAGCCCCACGCGACTCCCACACCCAAGCCCACACCGTGGGCGGTATTCGCGATGGGGCCAACCGCACCGGTAAAGCAAACGAAAAACCAGATCAACATCATCGTCACGGATTGTGGATGGAGAACGTAGCCTGAACCACGATCAAACTTACTCTTCATCCAGACGTACCCGAACAGCCCATAAACCACGCCCGACATGCCGCCGAAGGCCGGGTGATGGCTCACGAAGTATTGTCCAAAGTTTGAACTTGCGGAGATGACCAGCACGAGGATCGCCAGCCGTCCGGTATTTTCCCGTCCTTCGATCAGGTTGCCGAGATCAAAAAGCCAGAGCATGTTGAACAGCAAGTGAAGCACACCGAAGTGGATAAACATCGGTGTCAGCAGCCGCCAGACTTCGCCGGCCCGAATTTCCGGCAACCCCGTGTCACCGAGGACAAATCGGTCCCATTCGGTAATGACCAGTGGCTGGAGGGCCTGTATGTCGCCCCCCAGTTTCGTCTTCACGCCCACGTAGATCGAAATGCCGATCAGGGCGAAGGTCAGCGGCCCCACGCCGTAACTGGTCAGCTTGCCAAATAACTTCCGGCGATTCTTAACGCGCTGCTGCACCTTCGCGCCCGCCTCTTTTTCCGTGCGTCGAATCTCGTTCGCTTGCGCTTCCTTGCCTTGGAACTCCGGCGCGCCGGGGTTCTGGCGGAAACGCTCCAAGTGTTGCCGGGCCGGCTCCAGTTGGTCCTCCTCCACAATCCACACGGCGTAGGTGCCGTCGCGCTCGGATTCCATCTCGCTGGAAATCCCCTGCACGAGCAGAAAATCACCCAGGGCGCGGGCGTGGGTGGCGTTGTCAAGATGGCCGATCAGTCGCATGTCACATTCAGCATCGGGGAATCAGCGCGGGGTGCAATTCATTTCAATTTCTAAAACGGCATCACGCGGCCACGGGGTTTGCCGCGCGAGCTGCCTTTGGGTTTCTGATAGCTGACGTTGCGCGTCTGCGCTTTTTCCTTTTCGGTCAGGATCCCGGCGCCGCGTTTCAGCTCATTCACCTGGTCGCGGAACAACGCAGCTTTCTCGAACTCCAGATTGTTCGCCGCTTCGAGCATCCCGGCCTGCAATTCCCGGATCGTCTCCACCACATCGAAATTGCCGCCGGCCTCGTTGAGCACCATTTCCGCCTTCGCGGCGATTTCCTTTTGCGATGACAGGCTCTCCTCGACGGCGCGGCTGACGCTGCGTGGCGTAATATTGTGCGCCTGGTTGTGGGCGAGTTGCTTTTCCCGGCGATACTGCGAAACCGCCAGGAATTTCTGGATGCTCTGTGTTTTCACGTCGGCGTAAAGGATCACTTCGCCGTTCAAATGGCGCGCGGCACGGCCCGCCGTTTGAATCAGGCTCGTGGTGCTGCGCAAATATCCTTCCTTGTCCGCGTCGAGAATGGCGACCAGCGAAACCTCCGGCAAATCGAGGCCTTCGCGGAGCAGGTTGATGCCGACCAGCACATCGAAATCGCCCCGTCGCAACCCGCGCAGAATCTCGACGCGCTCGATCGCATCAATCTCGCTGTGGAGGTAGCGGACGTTGATGCCGATGTCGCGCAAATAATCCGTGAGTTCCTCGGCGGTGCGCTTGGTGAGCGTGGTGACGAGCACGCGCTCCTTCAACTCGACGCGCTTGCGGGCCTCCTCGATGAGGTCGTCGATTTGTCCCTTGAGCGGTTTCAACGTGATCTTCGGATCCACGAGCCCGGTGGGGCGCACGACAAGTTCTGCGACACCGGGAACGCCGATCACCTGATCGGCCCGAACCTGAGTCTCTTCGGAACCGGCCGACCGGGAGATCGGCGCTCCAGCACTCTGACGCGACCACTCGAGCTCCTTCGGCCCCGGCGTGGCGCTGGCGTAAAGGACCTGACCGTGAAGCAATTGGAATTCCGTGAAGTCCAACGGACGATTATCCAGCGCGCTGGGCAGCCGGAAACCGTGCTCGACCAGGACCGTCTTGCGCGAGCGGTCGCCGGCATACATCCCGCCGACCTGTGGCACCGTCGCGTGCGACTCGTCGATCACCAGCAGAAAATCGCTTGGAAAAAAGTCCATGATGGTCGACGGTCGCGAGCCGGGCGGCCGACCCGCGATGTGTCGCGAGTAATTCTCGATGCCTGAGCAGAACCCCATTTCAATCATCATCTCGAGATCGTATTCCGTGCGCATCTTGACGCGTTGCGCTTCGAGGAGCTTCCCGCGCGCCTCGAACCACGCGATCCGGTCGGTCAACTCCTCGCGAATGCTCAGCGTGGCGCGCTTGAGCTTGTCCATGGGCGTGACGAATTGTTTGCCGGGATACACCGTGATGGCTTCCAGGCTTTCGAGATTGTTTCCGGTCAATGGCTCGAAGCGCGTGATCCGTTCAATTTCGTCGCCAAAGAATTCGAAACGCAACGCGTCCTCGGTATAAGCGGGGCAGACCTCCACCGTGTCGCCGCGCACGCGAAACTGTCCGCGCTCGAAGGCGATGTCGTTGCGATTATATTGGATGTCAATCAGCCGGCTGAGGAGTTGGTCGCGCGAAATCACCTGCCCGACGCGCAGCGGGATGACCATGGCCTCGTAGTCCTCCTTGCTGCCGATGCCGTAGATGCACGAGACGCTCGCCACCACGATGACGTCGCGACGCGCGAACAGGCTGCTCATCGTCGAGAGGCGCATCCGCTCGATTTCCTCGTTCACGCTCGAATCCTTTTCGATGAACGTGTCCGTGCGCGGAATGTAGGCCTCGGGCTGGTAGTAATCGAAATAACTGACGAAATATTCGACGGCGCTTTTTGGAAAAAAACTTTTAAACTCCGCGTAAAGCTGTGCCGCGAGCGTTTTATTGTGCGAGATGACCAGCGTGGGCCGGTTCACATTGCGGATGACATTGGCGATGGTGTAGGTCTTGCCGGAACCGGTGACCCCGAGCAGCGTCTGGTGTTTTGCACCGGACAACAGGCCGGCCGTCAGCTTCGCAATCGCTTGCGGCTGATCACCGGCGGGCGAATAGGGCGCGGTCAGTTCAAACACGTCGCGAAACTACGGGCGGGGCGAACGAGTGTCAAATCGGAGTGGGAGACCTGCTTTAACAAATCCATCACCGATGTGCTGCTCACCCAAGTCCACCGGTCCTTTTGCGCCTCTTGCGCTTTTTCGCGGCCAGTTCAATTGCCTTTTCCAAGTTTAAATGTTGCCCGTCCCCACGCTCTTCTTCGGGCGGAATTGGATGAGCACGTTGGCCGCGGTGATGAGACCGCCGCCCAGCAGGAGGTTCAGTGTGAATTTTTCGTTCGGATAATTGAACCCACCCAACCCCGAAAAC